>VAZS01000312.1 GCA_005884855.1 Alphaproteobacteria bacterium
CTTCTGCAAACAAGTGGCAAGGGCAAGATCGTCGCCTACAACGGCTCGGGCCGGGCACCCAAGGCGGCCGAAGCCTCCTGGTACCTGGAGCGCAAAATGCATGCGATCCCGCTGACCTCGGCCCACGCCGTCACCGTTCCCGGCGCGGTCGATGCCTGGGCGACGATCCTGCGCGATCACGGCAAGCTGGGATTCGATACGCTGCTGCGCCCGGCAATCAAGGCCGCGGAACAGGGCTACGTAGTGACGCCACGCACCGCGTTCGACTGGAAAATTCAATTCGAAAAATTGAAGAAGGGCACCAACACCGAGCGCTACCTGCTGCCGCACGGCAAACCAGCGGCAGTCGGCGACGTCATCAGGCAGCCGGAGCTTGGAAACACGTTGCGGGCAATCGCGAAAGACGGCCGTGACGCGTTTTACAAGGGCGCGATCGCCGAGGACATGGTCGAGACCTTGCGTGGGATCGGTGGGCTGCACACGTTGGACGATTTCGAAGACCATAGCACTGAGACGACAAATCCGATCGGCACCATCTATAAAGGCCACGACGTCTGGCAGTGCCCGCCGAACGGCCCGGGCATTACCATGCTGGTGATGCTGAACATTCTCTCGCGTTTCGATCTGACGAAATTTCCCCCGCTAAGCATCGAGCGGTTTCATCTCGAAGCCGAGGCCGCGCGGATCGCCTATATGATGCGCGAGCAGCACATCGGCGATCCGGCTTACGTCAACGTCGATGTTGCGAGCATTCTGACGCCGGAATTCGCCGAGGAGTACGGCAGCAAGATCCGGATGGACCGGATGCTCGATCTGCCGGTGGTGAGGCCGCCGATGAATCCGTCGACGATCTACATCACAGTGGTGGACAAGGACCGCAACGTCTGTTCGTTCATCAATTCCATCGCGCATTCGTTTGGTTCCGCCATCGTGTCCAACAACACGGGCGTCCTGTTGCAAAATCGCGGCGGCGGTTTTCGCATTCAGCCGGGGCATCCCAACTGCATCGCGCCAGGCAAACGGCCGTTGCACACGATCATTCCGAGTCTCGTGACAAAGGATGGCCGTGCTGTGATGCCTTTTGGCGTGATGGGCGGGCAATATCAGCCGGTCGGGCAGGTGCATGTGCTCACCAATATGCTCGACTATGGTTGCGACGTTCAGGAAGCCATCGATATGCCGCGCGGCCTGCACTATGAGGGCATCTATCAGCTCGAGGACGGAGTACCTCCCGCGATCGTCGAAGGCTTGAAGAAGCTTGGACACAAAACCATCAACATTGTCGCGCCGCTCGGCGGCGGCCAGGCGATCTGGATCGATTGGGACAAGGGCACACTCACCGCCGGTTCCGATCCGCGCAAAGATGGTTGCGCGTTGGGATATTGACGGCGTGCGTCGCGCAATACGCCCGACAGCCGGTTTCGCGGCTTGCAGCGGGATGGCAATGCAGGTTGCGTTGCGCTAGACACGCTTCCGGTTCTTAACGGAAGGTGCCCAAAACATGCGACGTCTCCGGCCCGCAAAGATATCGATGCTAGCAGCGATCGCGATAACAGTCGTTGTCGTGCCATTGGCGTCTGTGCCGACCATGGCGGCGGCCCAGACCACAGGAAAACCCATGACCACACCTTCGGGCTTACAAATCATCGATGCCACGATCGGAAGCGGCGCATCGCCAAAGCCCGGTCAGATCTGCGTCATGCATTATACGGGGTGGCTTTATGAGGACGGTAAGAAAGGCAAGAAGTTCGACAGCTCGCTCGACCGTAACGAACCGTTCGAGTTTCCGATTGGACAGCGCAAGGTGATTGCCGGCTGGGATGAAGGCGTCGCCACCATGAAGGTCGGCGGCAAGCGCACGCTGATCATTCCGGCCGCGCTGGGTTATGGCGCTCGCGGTGCGGGCGGCGTCATTCCTCCAAATGCGACGCTGATGTTCGATGTCGAACTGCTCGGCGTGAAATAGACGAGGCTTGCGCGGTACGGAACAGCCGGTGCGATGCGCAAGCCGGAGGAACCAAGAAAAAGACCGGTCCCTTGGGAACCGGCCTTTTTTGAACCCAGTCGTCGAGTTGGACTGTCGAGTTGGACTAGAGATTCTTGTTCGCCGCGTCGGCCGCATCGTTAGCCACGTCCTTGGCAGCTTGCTTGGCATCGCCGACCGCCTTCTGGCCTTTGCCCTTGAGTTCCTGAGCAGCGCCTTCACCTTTCATACGGTCGGAACCGACAGCTTCGCCCGCGCCCTGTTTTGCTTTGCCGGCGGCTTCGTTGGTGGCGCCTTTTATCTTGTCTGTCATGCTACCCATCGAGTTCTCCTGGTTATTCAGCCTCCCCAACATAAGTCCCTGAACGCATAAAAGTTGCTGCTTGGTTCTGGTCCGAGACGGCGATTTTAGCTAGGGTTTGTTGTCGAAGATTTCGCGACAGAATTTCTGGAAAGTAAAACATGACGAGTTCTCACGATCACATTCATTCCAGCGACTCTCACGATGTCGATGATGCGCAGCGCTGGAAACACGATGGTGTTCGCGTCATTCCTGGAAACCAGCTTGACCCCAATGTGCCTTCGACGCCGGGGATGGACCGCAAGGCCGCGATCAATTTCGCCCGGGTCGGCGCGCAGAAATTGTGGGCCGGAACGGTGACCATCAGGCCTGACGCCAAGACCGGCGCGCATCATCATGGTCACCTCGAAAGCATCATCTATGTCGTCAAAGGCAAGGCGCGGATGCGCTGGGGCGAACATTTGCAATTCACCGCGGAAGCAAACCGTGGCGACTTTATTTTCATCCCGCCTTACGTGCCGCACCAGGAGATCAACGCCAGCCGTGACGAGGTGCTGGAATGCGTGTTGGTGCGAAGCGACGGCGAGGCGGTTGCGATCAATCTCGATATCGAGCCGGTCGAGAAACCGGAAACGGTGCTGTGGGTCGATCCCGTGCACCGCGATCCCGCGCACATAAAGTAGATGGTGGCGCCGGTTCGCGCCGACTTGGCGCTGTTCGTGACCTAGTAAAGCGCGCGACCAAAGTCGCTGGCATATAACCGCGAAAAAACCGGAATCAAATGTCGGATTGGCGCGGAAGCGTTCGTCCTTGGGACGATTTGTAAAATGGAAGCAGCCAATGTCCAAAATTTCACCCTGTCTTTGGTTCGACGGCGAGGCCGAGGAGGCCGCGAACTTCTACGTTTCGCTGCTGCCCGGTTCCAAGATCGAAAAGGTGCAGAAAAACACGGTCGATAGCCCCGCCGGCAAAGTCGGCTCGGTACTGGTTGTGGAATTCACGCTGGCCGGCCAGCGTTTCATGGCGCTGAACGGAGGCACGCGGTTTGAATACACCCATGCTGTGTCGTTCAAGATCGATTGCGCCGATCAGGCCGAGGTCGACCGCTTGTGGGACGCGCTTTGCGGCAATGGGGGCAAGCCCGAACGCTGCGGCTGGCTCAAAGACCGATATGGCCTGTCCTGGCAGATCGTGCCGAATGCGCTTGTGCAATATCTGGGCGGTGCCGACCGCGCCGGAGCGCAGCGAGCGATGCAGGCGATGCTGCAGATGGGCAAGCTCGACATTGCCGGCCTCAAGAACGCCTACGAGGGTAGGTCGGCGGCGTAAGTCTTGAAAGGGGATCGTTTACCATCGCGCGCTACGCGCACCCGCGCGAATCTGATATAGGCCGCAGGGGAGCGAGGGGCTGACTGATATAAGGTACATCTGGGTTTAAAGTCCGCTTCGCCCGTGCAGGCCTTATCGGTCGGTTCGGGATACTTCTTTGCTGGCGCAAGGCCGTCGCGGCAGCGCCGAGGTGCGGACACCAAATCGGCCAGTTGCGCCTCTAATCGAGTCGCTCGCCCACATAAAGAG
>VAZS01000313.1 GCA_005884855.1 Alphaproteobacteria bacterium
CCGGCAACGGCGATGGACGCTGCCCAATAGTTGGGGAGCGCGATAGTTCCGATTGGTCGCTAACGTCCGCTGGAGTTACGCGATGGAGGCTCCTTGCGCGGGGCTATAGGATTGGCCACCAAGATCGGCAATCACATACTCAAACCCGGAAGCTCATCATAGGTACGGCCGCGCAGCAGGCGACCAGCGGCCTTTTTGTTTTTGCCGCCCCACTGTTTAAAGAAAAACGCTGTCCCTGACCGGCGACACATCGCCTCTATCTCGTCGACCCACTCCGCGTTCATTCCCCGAGCTCTGGGCCCGCTCGCACCGCCGACGATCGCCCAATCGATGCCGGTCAGATCACCTTGAGCTACCGACCCGATCAGCGGCTCAAGCGAAACGAACCTGATCGCCGCCGGAACCCGTCTAATCGCATCCAACCGATCTAAAACGCGCTCAAGTCTGGCCGCCATCCGCATGGCGTAGCAATTCGTGCAGCCCGCCGTAAGGACGGTGCACCCGGCCACAGGATTCCAGGTCGCGTCAGTCCATTCGATTGATGTCTCGGCCATTCAGTTCTCTCAAGTCCAAATAGAAATTCAAGAAAGTGGTTACATTTACAAGCACGGTATCATGCTTCCCCTCGGCCTTTCCATGCTATGGACCTCAGCCAAACCTCAACCCGACTCACTCCCTCATGGCCAAATCCGCGCTTTCCTTTGTCTGCCAGAACTGCGGCGCGGCGTATAACCGCTGGCAGGGCAAGTGCGAGTCCTGCGGCGAGTGGAATACGCTGGTCGAGGAAGACGTAACCGGCGCCACGACGATGCCGGTTTCGATTCGCAGCAAGCGCAAGGGCCGGCTGTTCGCGCTGGAAAGCCTGACCGGCAAGAGCCACGAGGCCCCTCGCCTGCCCTCCGGTATGGCCGAACTCGACCGCGTCACCGGTGGAGGTTTTGTGCGCGGCTCGGTGCTGCTGGTCGGCGGCGATCCCGGCATCGGCAAATCGACGCTTCTGACGCAGGCGACCAGCCTGCTCGCGCGCGCCGGGCATCGCGCGGTGTACATCTCGGGCGAAGAGGCGGTAGCGCAGGTGCGGCTCCGCGCCGAACGTCTGGGGCTGGCCGACGCGCCGGTGCAGCTTGCGGCGGAAACCTCGGTCGAGGACATTGTTTCCACGTTGTCCGAAGGGGCGGTGCCGCGCCTGATCGTGATCGATTCGATCCAGACCATGTGGACCGATACGGTGGAATCCGCGCCCGGCACGGTGACGCAGGTGCGCGCTTCGGCACAGGCGCTGATCAGGTTCGCCAAAAAGACCGGCGCGGCCATCATTCTCGTGGGGCACGTCACCAAGGATGGCCAGATCGCCGGGCCACGCGTGGTCGAGCACATGGTTGACGCGGTGCTGTCGTTCGAGGGCGAAGGCTCGCAGCAATTCCGCATCCTTCGCGCGGTCAAGAATCGCTTTGGCCCCACCGACGAGATCGGCGTGTTCGAGATGACCGGCCTTGGCCTGCGCGAGATCGGCACGCCGCGCCGGGCCGTAGTGGGCTGGGACCCGAGCCGGCTCTCGATGGTGCTGGCGGTGCTGGAGGCCCATTGCGGCGTCAAATTATCGGGTCATGACGTCTATCTGAACGTCGCGGGGGGTTTGAGGATTCAGGAGCCCGCGGCCGATCTGGCGGCGGCTGCCGCATTGGTGTCGTCGCTGGTCAATGCGCCGTTGCCAACCGACGCCGTCTATTTCGGCGAAATTTCGCTCTCAGGCGCGGTCCGCCCGGTGGCGCAGACCTCGGCCCGGCTGAAGGAAGCCGCCAAGCTCGGCTTTGGCCGCGCCGTGCTGCCAGAATCCGCCCGCGGCGAGGTCGGGGGCGATGCGGGCCTTTCCCTTGCGACCGTGGCCGGATTGACCAGCCTGGTCGCGGATATCGCCGCGCGGGGTACGCCCAGAGCAAACAGAGACGGAAATCGGGTAGGGAACCGGGAGGCAAGGGATCCCCCGGTGGAGAAAAATGCCACACCCGCGAGATTCCGCCGTCAGGAAGGTTAGCCGGGGCGTGACCTTCGCCGCCCTCGCCGCTATACCACCCGCGCGCGACGGGGAGGGGTGACCCGATTTCCGGCCTTGCGGGACGGGGGCATATGGCCCTCAGCTAGGACGGGACCGAGACGCCGATTCGCGCTTCGAACTTACGGGCGGACCTGACTAGCCGATGCCTATAACGATACTCGATCTCGTCCTGCTCGCCGTGATGCTGATTTCCGGCCTGCTCGCGATGGTTCGCGGCTTCATGCGCGAGATCCTCTCCATCGCGGCGTGGGCGGCGGCAGCCCTCGTCACCCTGTATTCGTTCTCGAAACTGCTGCCGACGGCCAAGACCTATTTCAACAACGACACGGTCGCCAGCGTAGTGGTCGTTGCCGGCACCTTTGTCGGCACCCTGATCGTGGTGTCGATCATCACGGTGCGGATCTCGGACATGATCCTGGATTCCCGGATCGGCGCGCTGGACCGCACGCTGGGTTTCCTGTTCGGGCTGGCCCGGGGCCTCCTGATCGTGGTTTGACCCCGAGAACACCATTTTAAAGAGATTCAAGAAGAATAAACCAGACGAAGAGCAGACTGAGGGCGAGCCGGCGCCACCGGCATCAGGTGATGGCTACAGCAAGCCTGCGCGCGACAGCCTCAAAAAGCTGATCGACAAGCCCGCAGCGCGTTGATGTCAGGCCAAAAGAGAGGCACGATGGACGAGATGCAGAGCCCTTCCGAAAAGGCCGCACAACGCCATCTGGACCTCCGACCGCCGATCGACCTGCGAGATAGCGATTTGGAAGGGGACACGCTGCGGGAGGAATGCGGCGTATTCGGCATCTTCGGTCATCCCGAGGCCGCTGCCATCACCGCGCTCGGATTGCATGCACTGCAGCATCGGGGCCAGGAGGCGGCCGGTATTGTCTCGTTCGACGGGACCCGGTTTCACAGCGAGAGGCGGCTCGGGCTGGTCGGCGACACCTTCTCCCGCCGCGAGGTGATCGATCGCCTCCCCGGCAACGCCGCGATCGGCCACGTCCGCTACTCCACAACCGGCGCAACCATCCTGCGCAACGTGCAACCGCTGTTTGCCGAGCTCAATGCCGGCGGCTTTGCGGTCGGCCACAACGGCAATCTCACCAACGGCCTCACCTTGCGCCGCGAGCTGGTGCGCAACGGCGCCATGATGCAATCCACCACTGACACCGAGGTGATTTTGCACCTCGTGGCGCAATCGAAGCGCAATCGCTTCATCGACCGCTTCATCGAGGCGCTGCGCGCGATCGAGGGCGCCTATTCGCTGGTGTCGCTGACCAACAAAAAGCTGATCGGGGCGCGCGATCCGCTCGGCATTCGCCCGCTCGTGCTGGGCGAACTCGGCGGTTGCCCGATCCTGGCCTCTGAGACCTGCGCGCTCGATATCATTGGCGCGAAGTATGTCCGCGATATCGAGCCCGGCGAAATCGTGGTGTTCGACCAGCGCGGCGCCCAGAGCCACAAGCCGTTTCCGCCAAAGCCGCAGCGGCCGTGTATTTTCGAATACATCTACTTCTCGCGGCCGGATTCCATCGTCGGCGGCCGATCAGTGTACGAAGTCCGCAAAGCCTTCGGCGCGCAGCTCGCGCGCGAAAGCCATGTCGAGATCGACGTCGTGGTTCCGGTGCCGGATTCCGGCGTCCCCGCCGCGGTGGGCTACAGCCAGCATTCCGGCGTGCCGTTCGAACTCGGCATCATCCGCAACCATTATGTCGGCCGTACCTTCATTCAGCCAACTCAAAGCGTGCGCGAACTCGGCGTGCGCATGAAGCATAATGCGAACCGCGCCGCGATCGAAGGCAAGCGGATCATCCTGATCGACGATTCGCTGGTGCGCGGCACCACCTCGAAAAAGATCGTCCGCATGATGCGCGACGCCGGCGCCCGCGAAGTCCACTTCCGCCTCGCCTCGCCGCCGATCGTCCACCCCGATTATTACGGCATCGACCTGCCGGACCGCGGCGGGCTGCTGGCGGCAACCCATAATCTGGAGGAAATGCGCGAGATCATCGGCGCGGATTCTCTGGCGTTCCTGTCGATCGACGGCATGTATCGCGCGATGGGCGAACCCGGCCGCGATCCCGCCAACCCGAAATTCTCTGATCATTGCTTTACAGGCGCCTATCCGACGCACCTCACCGACCAGACCCAGGTCGAGTCGCAGCCCCATCAATTGTCATTGTTGGCGGAAGCGAGCTGATTTGGCGTTGGCGGAAACGAGCTGATTGTCGTCACCGCGAACGTGTTTGGGGATGACCTCCCCACTTTCGTCATGGCCGGGCTTGTCCCGGCCATCCACGTCCTGACTTTGTTACCGCAAGAAAGACGTGGATGGCCGGGACATCGGCGCGAAGCAAAGCTTCATCGCCTCGCCCGGCCATGACGAGGGGAAGACGCGCTTCGCGCTTTTGCCGGGCATGACGACGAGAATCGATTCCATGACACCCCCCCTCGCCTCCCGCATTGCTCTCGTCACCGGCGCGTCCCGCGGCATCGGCTATGCCACCGCGCGGGCGCTGGCCAGGGCCGGCGCGCATGTGGTCGCGGTGGCGCGAACGCAAGCGGGCCTGGAAGAACTCGATGACGAGATCCGAAAAGCCGGCGGCAGCGCGACTTTGGTGCCGCTCGATCTCAGCGACTACGACGGCATCGCCCGGCTCGGCGCGGCGCTGCATGAGCGTCACGGCAAGCTCGACATTCTCGTCGGCAATGCCGGGCTCGCGGGCCCGTCCTCGCCGCTGGGGCATATCGATTTGAAGGCGTGGAACGAGGTGATGGCGCTCAACGTCACCGCCAATTTCCAGTTGATCCGTTGCATGGAGCCGCTGCTCAAAAAGTCTGACGCCGGCCGCGCCGTGTTCGTCACCTCGGCCGCCGCCAGCAAGGCCACCGCCTATCTCGGCCCCTACGCCGCCTCGAAAGCCGCGCTGGAGACGTTGGCGCGCGCCTGGGCGCAGGAAACCGCGGCCACTTCAATCCGCATCAACCTGTTCGATCCCGGCCCGATCCGGACCAGAATGCGCGCCAGCATATTTCCCGGCGAAGATCCCAATACGCTCGACACGCCGGAGCAGGTCGCCGAATTCATCGTGCCGATGTGCGCAGCCACTTGGAACGAAACCGGCAAGCTGTTCGAGTACAGGACTCGCAGCCTGCTGAGCTTCCGCGCGCCGGGGTAATGCACTGCGCGTCTTTGCCTGCGACAAACGCGATGCGTTTGCGCACGGGAGCAACGCGACGAAGCAATCCATTCTTTCTTTGCGCGGCACGATGGATTGCTTCGTGGAGCCTGTCATCGGGCGCGCATTCGCGCGACCCGGTGGCTCGCAATGACGTCCTGTTGACTCCCGAACCTCGCCACGGTTGACTGCCTCCATAAGCGGCAAAGACCGCGGGAAATATCATGGGAGGATGCCATGACGCCGATGCAAAATCGCGCTCGCAGCGTGCGTACCGCCGCAGCTCTTTGCAAAACGTTTTCCCTTCTGATCGGGTCCGCGATTTTGATCGCCGCGCCCGCGCTTACGCCGG
>VAZS01000362.1 GCA_005884855.1 Alphaproteobacteria bacterium
TGAATGCACTTGCCCACCTGCCGCCGCAGATCGCCCGCGCCAATGGAATCGACATCTGTTACGAAATCTTCGGCGAGCCCAATGCGGAACCAATGCTGCTGATCATGGGGCTGGGCGCTCAGATGATCCATTGGGACGACGATTTCTGCCGGCAGCTCGCGGCGCGGGGATTTCGCGTGATCCGCTTTGACAACCGCGACATCGGCAAATCCAGCAAACTAACCGGCGGCAAGCGCCTGACGCCAGTCGAACTGCTCAAGCTTCGGTTCCTGAAAATTCCCGTCGCCGCGCCCTACAAGCTGCGCGACATGGCGGAAGATGTGATCGGACTGATGGATGCCCTGCACATCAAATCCGCGCATCTGGTGGGGGCGTCGATGGGCGGGATGATTGCCCAGGAGGTCGCGATATCGTTCCCGCAGCGAGTACGCTCGCTCACCTCGATCATGTCGACCACGGGCGATCCGAAAGTACCGCCGCCCAGCCGCGAAGCCTCCGCTATGCTGATGGCGCCGCCTCCGGCCTCCAAAGAAGAATATTTCGCGCGTTTCGCGCAAACCTGGAAGATCCTGCGCGTCGGCAGCTTCCCTCAAGATGAGGCGCTCGACCGTTCGCGCGCGGAGCGCACCTTCGAGCGCGGCCTCAACCCGGCCGGCGTCGGGCGTCAACTTCGCGCAATTCTGGCGTCCGGCAGCCGCAAGGAACGGCTGCGCCTGGTCAAGGCGCCCACTCTTGTCATTCACGGCACCGTCGATCCCCTGGTGCGCCCCGAAGGCGGCAAGGACACCGCGGCCTCGATTCCAGGCGCCAAACTCCTGATGATTGAAGGTATGGGACACGCCTTGCCGATACCGATGTGGCCGCAGATCATCGATGCGATCGACAACCATGCTCATGCCGCTTCGGCGAAAGCGACACACTAGCACCAACAGAAACCATAAAGGAGAGAGAATTCCGTGAAACTGGAGGGCGATGCTATTGCGGCGCTGTGCGCTATGGGGCCGAAGGCGAGCCGACGATGAAGGCGCAATTGCCACTGCCGCGAATGGCAGTACATCGCGGGCGGCGCTCCCAACATGTTCATGCGTTAGGCGAACTCGCGTCGCCCAGTTGTCGTCCCGGCGAACGCCGGGACCCATAACCACCGATGCGAGCGAGCGCAGAGTGCTCTCGCGGCGCACTCAATCGATAGCCGTGGAGGCGCGATGAGGTAGATCGCAACCAGCGCCGCCTTGACGTCCGGTTCCATCTTGCCGCCGTCGCCGCAGACGTAAATGATCGCGCCTTGCTCGATCAGGCTCCAGACCCGTTCCTTGTTCATCGTGACCAGGTTCTGCACATAGATCTTCGCACCTTCCGCGCGCGAGAACGCAGTATGCAGTTCGGTAATGCCGCTGGCTTCGAACGCCTTCAACTCGTCGCGATAGAGATAATCCTGATCGGGATGACGGCAGCCAAAAAACAGCATCGCTGGACCGAGCTCCGCTCCCCTGGCTTTCATCGCGGCGCGCTCCTGCAGGAAACCGCGGAACGGTGCCAGACCAGTCCCCGGACCGACCATGATGATGGGGACTGTGGGATCATCCGGCAGCCGGAAGCCGGCCTTGGTTTCGCGAACCGTCGCCTGAACCGTTTCGCCGGCGCGGCGGCTGGCGAGATAATTCGAGCAGACGCCCCTGTAGATTCCGCGGCCGGAACTCGCCGCGCCCTCGACGACTCCGACCGTGACACTGCAGCGCGACTGTTCGAGAGAGGGCGAAGATGAGATCGAATAGTAGCGCGGCGCCAGCAGCGACAGCATTTCGAGGTATGCATGAAACGGCAATTCGCAGGCCGGATGCTCCTCGAGCAGATCAAACACCGATCTGCGTTGGCCGAGAATGTCGGAGCGGTAGCGTTCGGTGGAGGCCGCATCTTCGCCGACATAGGCCAGCAGTTTTGGCTTGGTCACGGGGCAGCGCGTGTGCTCCGACATGATCTGGATTTGCTTGCGGGTCGCGACCTGCTGCAATTCGACAAAGTCGGTCAATAGCCGGCCGACCGATACCGGTTCGCCGACCGGCAATTGAGCGCGCCGGCCTTCGGCGACCGCTAACCGGATCTGATCGGAGGGCAGAAATCCGAAACGGCGAGCAACGGAATCCACCAGGGCCGGATCATTGCGCGGGACAACGCTGAGGTGATCGCCGACGCGGTAGGCGATATCGGACGGCAGTTGCACCTCGATGTGCCGGGTCGATCTTTCGGAGGCATTGGCGCCGCTCTTGTTCTGCAGTTCGCTGTTCAGCAATACCTTCATTGGCGAAACGCCGCCCAGTGCAGCGATCGCGTTGACCGCCGTCGGCGCGACCGGCTCGACTTTATAGAGCGGCTCGTCCTCGGCGCTGCGGCTGAAATTCGATTCGATTCCGAATTCCTTTGTCGCAAGTGGCGCGAGCTTGGCGAACCAGCTCTCGAAGTCGCCCTCGAGATCGCTGCGGGCGTCGCCCTCGCCGCGGCCATACACGCTGCGCGCCCCGAGAGCCGCCATTTGCTCGTCGATCAGCCGCGGGACCGATTGATAAGTCGCGGCCCAGTCGCTGTTGCCGCAGCCGAACACGGCGTAGCGGACCTTCGCGAGGGCGTCCTTTGCCAACCCGCTGCCGAGCCATTTGATAAATTGCGTGGCGTTGTCGGGCGGCGCGCCGTTGTAGGAGGCGCAGAAGATCAAAACCCCGCCCTGCTCCGGCAGCTTGCCGGCGTACTCGTCCAGAGCTGCAAGTTTGGTGGCAAAACCGTTGACCTCAGCGAGATCGGCGACGCGGGTCGCGAGTTCTTCAGCGGTGCCGAGGTTGGATCCGTAGAGCACCACCAGCGGGGTATTGTGGCCCGGACGGGTCCGCGCGCGCGGCGCAGGCGTGGCGGCGCTGGAGGCCGCCACCGTTGCTGTGCCGGGGCCGCTGTATGTTCCGCGCTCTTTCTCGTTGCGCGGACGGACCTTGATCTTGAAACCCTCCGGCTTGATCGTCAGCGTCTCCTTCAGGTGCATCTGGTAGCGATGGACATCCATCAGCTTGAAGCGCTGCAGGATCATTCCGGTCGCGAGCGCGGCTTCGTGCATCGCAAAGCCACGTCCGATGCAGGCGCGCTGGCCGTTACCGAACGGCTTCCAGGCATTGATGGGGCGCGCGGCCTCCGCCTCGCGGCTGAAGTTTTCCGGGTCGAACGCGTCGGGGTTCGGGCCCCACACCGTCGCATCGCGGTGCAGCGCCAGCACCAGTACAGTCACGAAAGTGTTTTTCTTCAGTGAGTATTTGCCCCCGATCATCTCATCTTTCAGCGGCGAGACGCCGTAGGCCGGCGCAGGCGGCCACATCCGCAAGGCCTCTTTCAGGATCTGCGTGATATATGTGAGCTGCGTGACCTGCTGGTAAGTCGGCTTGGCATTGATGTCAGGGCCGAGTACCCGGTCGGCTTCCTCATAAGCCTTCTTGAGGACGTCAGGATGCTTCAGGAGCGCATAAAGCGCGCATGACAGCAGGCCGCTAGTGGTTTCGTGGCCGGCAATCAGAAACGTGTTGATCTGGTAGCGGATGTTGACGTCATCGAGCTGCTCACCTGTCGATCGATCGACCCCCGTCATCATTGCGCCGAGCATGTCCTTCTTGTCGCCGGCGGCATCGGCGTTTTTGCGCCGTTCGGCTACGATCTCATCGACCATCTTGTTCATGAAGGCGACGTCGCTGGCGAGATCGCGCCGGCGTTTTTGCATCCAGAGATTTTCCAGCGGCAGGCCGCGGATCATCATGATGGTTTCGAGCGAGCGCACCAGCGACTCGACGAAGGGATGATAATCGCGCCGATAGAACGAATTGAAACGGTAATCGAAACCGCAGAGCCCGATTGTATCGAGCGTCAGCGCAGTCATATCATGGACGACATCGATCTCCTCGTCGGCGTTGAGCCGTTCCCATTTTTTTACGAGCTGCTCGGCGATGTCGACCATGCTCGGATGATAGGACTGCATGGCGCGATTGCCGAACGGCTGCAGCAGGATGTTGTGCGCCTTGCTCCAGTTTGGCTCAGTGGTGTCGGCGGTGAACAGGCCATCGCCGGCGATCGCGCGCACCCGGCGCAGCGGCCCACGCACTGCCTTGTCGAAACGCTTCTCATCGCTCAATTCGTTGACGAGGTCGTGGCCGGAGACAACGACCAGCGGCGCGCCCATCATGTCAAGCCAGAAGATGGGCCCCAATTCCTTGGCCAGCCGCGCCAGATTTTGCACCGGCGCGGTCGAATCGAGCGACAGCATGTTGCCGACCACCGGTTTGGTCGGCGGATGGGGGATCGGGCTCAGTCGGTTGGTCGAAGCCATTGCGATTGCTCCCGTGCTTAGTCTTCCCAGTCATTGCGAGCGAAGCGAAGCAATCCATTGCGCCGAAAAAAGCAAGCGTGGATTGCTTCGCTTCGCTCGCAATGACGAGGTCTTGGCATTTCCGCGCCCTAGCCGAACCGCTTCTTACGCCATTCGATCAGCTTGGCGCTGACCTCATCCGGCTTCTCCTGCTGCGTCCAATGGCCGCTGCCGCGAACCAGATATTTCTCCAGGTCGGGCACGATCTTTTCCATACCGTCGGCCGATGAAGGCGGCAGCACGTGATCGTTTTCGGCCATGATCATCAGCGACGGCACCCGGACCGTATGATCGATCCCGGCCGAGCGCTGCCAGTTGCGCGACATGTTGCGATACCAGTTGATGCCGCCGGTGAAGCCGGACTTGCTGAAGGTGTCGACGAACACCTGCTTTTCCTCCACCGACAGGATCGGCGTGCGCGGATCGTGCTTGGCATCGTAGCCGGCAATCATCTGCGGAAACGCCAGGTTCAGCCTGGGCGAGGCTCCGACACCCGCCGTTGCCGGCTCGGGCGGCGTAGTTTCGCCGCGCGGTACCGGCTTGCGCATAAAGGCATCGAAAGTCTGCTCGACCCTGCCATTGAATATGTCGTCCACCTCACGCGAGGGGTTTTGAAACTGCACGATATACATGTGCTCGCCGAAACGCTTGCGGAACAACTCGATCGGGTCGGCCGACGCACGGTCGGTGTGCGGCGTGTTGATGCCCACTACGCCCGCGACACGATCGATATGCCGCAGTGGCATTTGCCAGACGACAAAACCGCCCCAGTCGTGGCCAACGAAAATTGCCTTCTCGATGTTGAGATGGTCGAGCAGACCGACGAGATCGCCGGTCAGGTGCTCGATATCGTAAGCTTCGATTGGCTGGGGCCGCTCGGTAGCGCCGTAGCCTCGCTGGTCCGGCGCGATCACGCGAATGCCGGCCTCGCTGAGCGCCTTGAGCTGGTAGCGCCACGAAAACGCGATCTCCGGCCAGCCATGGCAGAGAACTAGCGGCGGCTTATCGCTCTTGGGACCCGCCTCGTAATAGCCCATGCGAATTCCGTTGGTTTGCGCGAACTGCAACGGCGGCATTTCTATCATCGTCAACTCACTTCAGATTTTCGGCTCTGGCTCTTTCCTTTGAACAAGATCTCAGGGAGAACCGGCTTCCGTTTCGCACGGATGAGACTTCAGCTTGCCACGCTCTTCAAATCTGCCGGTGGCGCAAACGCGGTTTCGAGCGCCGCGAATTCGCCCGGCAGCATGTCGCAGAGCACCTGGACGTGGGGGATGATGTTGGCGCCGGCGATGAAGCCGAAGTCCAGCTGATCGCGATAGCTCTGCACGGTGATGTTCAGCGCAAGGCCGTGCGTCGAGATCGACACCGGGAAGATGTGCAGCAACTCCGCACCGGCCGCATACAGCGTCTGGCGCGGCCCCGGCACGTTGGAGACCGTGATATTGGCTGCCGGTGGCAGCACGTCCGACAGGCTGGAGCGGCTATATAGAAGTGCCAGGATCTGGACCAGGATCGGCGCGCCGAGCATCGAGAGGTTGGACACCTGGGGCATCATGGCGCGCAGCGGATGGGACATCTCCTTGGATTTGGTGGATTGTGCGATGATCGCCTCCAGCCGCGCTTTGGGATCCTCGATGTTGGTGGCGATCGAGCAGATCATGCCGAACACCTGGTTGTTGGCATCGGTATTGCCTTCCTCGCGCAACGAGATCGGCACCGCGGCCGTCATCGCTTTTGTCGGCAGCGCCCCCTTCTCCAGCAGATAGCGCCGGACCACGCCACTGGCGAGCGCCAGCACCACATCATTCAGTTTGCCGCCAGCCTGCTTGGCCACTACTTTCGCGCGGCTGAGCGGAATGGATACGCCAGCAAAACTGCGCTCCGATGAAATCGATTTGTTGAGGATCGTCGGTGGCGAGGCCATGCTTGCGAGGCTGTCGCGCGATTTCGGATCTGAAATCTTTCCAACCACGTCAGCGACGCTTTTCAGCATGCTGGGGATGCTGCCGGCGAATTTCACCGCGCTTTCGATCTGGAACATCGCATTATCGAACAGGATCGATCCGAGGTCGCTTTTGCCGGAGCGCGGCAGCTCGATGCCCTTGGCGGCGGCCGAGGCATCGAACGGCTGGGTCCAGAGCTGCTGATAAGAATCGAGGAGATTGGCGGCGATATCGCGCGGCTCCTGCCCGGGCTTCGCCCGCGCCGTCGGCGGGTCGATCTTCCTTGGCACCGGCGTCACGTCGTAGATCATGTTGGTCAGCGCCGCGCCCGCGCCGCCATCGATGCAGGCGTGATGCATCTTGGAATAAAGTCCGATCTCGTTGTCCTTCATGCCTTCGAAGACATAGAATTCCCACAGCGGACGGGCGCGATTGAGAAGCTTGGCGTGCATCCAGCCGACGATGCGCTCGAGCGTCGCGCGGTCGTGGGGAGCCGGAAGACTGCCGCGGAAGATATGGCGGTCGATATCGAATTGGTCGTCCTCGACCCAGGAGGGATGATCGATATCGAGCGGCGCTTTTTCCAGCCGGGCCTTGAGGATCGGCGCGACGTGCAGCCGCGAGGCGATCATCGCCTTGAACTCCTCGAAGAAGTCGCCCTTGTAATCCTCGGGCAGACGGAAGATCGCCATGCTCCCGACGTGCATCGGCATTTCCGGCGTTTCCAGATAGAGAAACGACGCGTCCATCGAAGACAGCTTTCGGGCGTCACCCATAATTCCCTCCACTCACAAAATGACGGCGGCTTGACGACGCTTCTGGCCTTCGGACGCCCCTGAGTTCAGGAGGCCGGGTCAGGATTGTGCATTTTCCGGAGGCGAATATGCAATGGCAAACGGGCCTGAGCGATCAAATTGCCTGAATTCGCCCTCGGGCTGGGCCAAACGATCGGCAACTGCCCACAGCGCAGCCGGATTCACCCCCAAGCCTACATGACTGGCAAGGTGCACCTCGATGTTTTCGGCGGTATCGGAGGCACGTGACAGGCATGTTCGCCAGTTCACGATGCCGTCGGTTCGCGAATAGATCGAGGTGGCCGGAACCGGCAAGTCGCCGGCGATGGCGCTTCGCAGTTCGGGATTGTCCTCGACCGCTTCGCCTGACATCGCCTCATATAGCCAGGTGGCGTTGGTCGCCCTCACGTCGTTGGCAAAGGGAGTTCCCAAGGTTATCACAGATCGCACCATCTCCGGCGCCTGCAGCGCCAGATCGCGCGCAAATATGCCGCCCAGGCTCCAGCCGACGATACTGACTTTGCGGGTTGTCACGCTGTGAATTGCGGCCAGGCGATCCCGCAGCGCCGCCCGCGTCCGCGAAACGCCGCGGGTGTTGCGGCCCATCTGCCAGGCATAGGTGTCGTGTCCGAGCTCCCTGAGATAGCGCCGCATCGGCGCCATCGAAAGATCGCCGGCAAGAAATCCCGGCAAGGCCAGCACCGGATGGCCATCGCCCCGCGGCGCGCGCAGCAATATCGGCGAAAGCAAGACACTGGCGTTGAATTCGAATATGCCCCGCGCTTCGGCGAGCAGCAGGCCGAGACCCGGCGGACGAAGCGGTCCCGCCGCCAGCGGTTCGCTCCGCTCAGGCGGCGTGGCTATTTGCTCAAGCGGCATGGCTATTTCTTGTCGCCGCCGCGCGTACCGCCCAGACCTGCCATGGTCACGAACATATCCTGAAACTGCTCGGCGATCTTCGGATTGAACGTGAACCAGCTCTGCATCAGCGCTTCCGGAGAGACCTTTTCGATGTTGCTGATCATCTGCTGCTGGAGCCTGTCCATGACAGCGGTCTGCATCCGCCGCACGTCCGGTAGTCCAAAAAACTGCCGGGCCTCCTCGGGCGTGCAATCTACTTCAACATTTACTTTCATGTCCGCTCCTGAGTGCTTCTTGATGCTCGACAGTATCGCCGCGACCGCCTGCACGACGCAAGCCACTTGGCCGCGCCGGCTATGCCCGGAAGCTCAACTTGCGGGTATGGTCAACCAAACCGCTCCACCGCAAAGGGCCCCGGATTGGCGAACGGCGTCTCGCCTGTCATCATTTCCGCCAGCAGACGGCCGACGGCCGGGCCTAACGTCAGACCATGGTGCTGGTGCCCGAAATTGAACCACAATCCGGCATGGCGGGGTGCCTTGCCGATCACCGGCAGCATGTCCGGCAAGCATGGCCGCGCCCCCATCCACGGTTTTGTATCGATCGGTTCGCCCAGCGGAAATAGTTTGTGCGCCAGCGGCAGTACTTGCTGCAATTGGATCGGCGTCGGCGGCGAATCCCGCCGGGCAAACTCAACGCCGGTGGTGAGACGAATGCCGCGGTTCATCGGCGCCAGCAGGAAGC
Source organism: Alphaproteobacteria bacterium (assembly GCA_005884855.1). Lineage (GTDB taxonomy): Bacteria > Pseudomonadota > Alphaproteobacteria > Rhizobiales > Xanthobacteraceae > Bradyrhizobium. Next base: position 8,739 of record VAZS01000362.1, read on the forward strand.
CCAGATCCGCATCCAGAACGGGATGACGCAGCACGGCATTCCCGCGCGGCGCCAGATGAAGATGGTAGCCGCGTTTTACCCCAAGCGGGATGCGATATCCGAGCGGACGAAACACCACGTCGGACCACGGCCCCAATGTTACGACGACTTCGCGCGCCACCGCTGCACCGTCTGGCCCGGCAAGCCGCCATGCCCGGCCATCCTGCTGAAGGGTTGTTGCGTCGCCGACCAAAAAGCGTCCACCCTTGCGCTTGAACAGCGCGGCGTAGGCCTTGCCCAATCCGCCAGGATCGGGAACGAAACCGGGCGCTGGCAGATAAACCGCGCCAGCAAACTCTCCGTTCAGGTTGGGCTCGCGCTCGGCGATCGCTTTGGCATCGAGAACCTCGCCCGCAACACCATAATGCCGGGCACGCTCCAATTCGGCCGAAGCGGTGGCGAGCGTAGCTTCGGAGCGGAACAGCTTCATCCAGCCGGTCCGCCGTAACAGCTCCGGCGCTCCGGCCTCGCCCATCAGCGCCTCGTGCTCGATCAGGCTGCGCCGGATCAAGGGCAACTCAGCCATCGCGCTGTGCATCGCCCGATCGGGTGAGGAGGCAAGGAAGTAACGCGCAAGCCAGGGCAGAAAGGCCGGCAGGTCGGAAAACTGATATCGCACCTGCGTCGAGCGATTCATCGCGTATTGCAGGATTTGGCCGAAATCCCGCGGAAACATGTAGGGGAAAACCGAGGCGCATTCGATCAATCCGGCATTGCCAAAACTCGTCTCTTGCGCGGCAAGTTCGTGCCTGTCGGCGAGAATAACGTCGCGCCCGCGCTGCTGCAGGTGCAAGGCGGCACTGACGCCAACCATGCCTGCACCTAACACGAGAACGTCGGCTTTGAGTTCCGCCATTCCGGCACTCCGAATCGAATGTTGCGCGCTTTGTTTCGCGCTCGAACTGAAGCTAGTTATTCCAACGTCGCCGCGCAAACCGGCTTGGCTTCAACGAAATGGCGCTTGCGCGGCAGCCAAACTCTGGCAACATGGATCGGCCCTCAAGCTCGACGGCAGGATTACTACGCCCCAGTGGAGAATGTGAATAAATGTCGGTACGTCAAACCTTGCTTACGGCGGCAACTCTCACGATCGCCGCTGTTGCGATCTCGCCGGCATCGGCCCAGACCTTGCGCTACGCCAACCAGGGCGACCTGAAATCGCTTGATCCCTATACGCTCAACGAGACTACAACCCATGCGCATCTCGGACAGGTCTATGACGGCCTGATCGCGCGCGACAAGGATCTCAAGATCATTCCCGCTTTGGCGGAAAGCTGGGAAACACCGGAGCCCACCCGCTGGCGTTTTCACCTGCGCAAGAACGTCAAATTCCAGAACGGCGATCCCTTCACCGCCGACGACGTGGTGTTCTCGGCGGACCGCGTTCGCGCCAAAGGCTCGAACCTGCAAACCCGCATTGCCGCCGACGCGAAGGTCGTCAAGGTCGATGACCACACCGTCGATTTCATCCTCACCTCGCCCAATCCCATTGTGCATTACCAGTGGGATACCTGGTACATCATGGACAAGAAATGGGCTGAGGAGAACAATACGGCGGGCCCGACCCCCGCCGCGGCGACGTCGCCAAGCTTTGCCTCGCTGCACGCCAACGGCACCGGGGCCTTCACGATCGAGAGTCATCAGCCCGGCGTCAAGACCGTGTTCAAGGCCAATCCGAACTGGTGGCGCAAGCCGCAGCACAATCTCAAGGAAATCGTTTTCACGCCGATCGGCTCCGACGCGACGCGCGTTGCAGCTTTGCTGTCGGGCGAAGTCGACATAATCGAGCCGGTTCCGAT
>VAZS01000314.1 GCA_005884855.1 Alphaproteobacteria bacterium
TCTCGCGGACAAACGCGGTGAGCCAGACCGTGGAGAGGTCGCCGATCACAAATACCGGATCGCTGGCGCCCGAGTTGACATATTGGCCTGGGCCAACCTTTCTCTGCACAACGGTGCCCGTGATTGGCGAGAAGATGGTGGTGTTCGGATTGATGCTGCCCTTTTCCTGAAAGCTTGATATCGCCTCATCGGTCAGGCCAAGGATTCGCAATTTGTTGCGCGCGGCCTCCAGCGCCGTTTGCGACGAACGCAAGTCGTTCTGCGCCTGGATCAGAGTTGCCTGGGTCTGCTGATAATCTTTCAGCGGAACGGCCTTGCCCTCGAACAGGTCCTTGGCGCGCCTGTCCTGTATCTGTGCCAGATCGAGCGCCGACCTTGCCTTGTTCAGCGCGCTCATGGCGGCGATGAAGTCGTTCTGCGCCTGCACGGTGTCGGCGGCCTCGATCACGAACAGCGGCTGCCCCTGCGTGACGCTGTCGCCTGGCCGGACCAGCAGTTTCGTTACACGGCCAGCATAGGGCGAAAACACCGGCGTCGAACGATCTTCATCGACCGAGATCTTGCCCTCGGTCACGGTCTCGGCGCGGAAAGTGCGCTCGGTCGCGGGCTCAATAGTCAAGGTGGCCCATTCGGCAGGCGTCGGCGCGTAGCGCTGCAATCCCTTGCGGGACTGGCTCGAGACCTCCGAGGACCCATGCGTCCCCCCGCCGATATGCGTCAGAGCGTAGACAGCGGCGCCAACAAGCGCCAACAGCGCCGCGCCAAGGGCTAGCCGTTGCCGACTAAGCGTTTGGAGCGGTTTGCTAAATTCCGAGGGCATCAGGTCCAGTCACTTCGGCGATGATCATGGCATCGAGTGCCTCATCGGTGCGGTAATACTGCCTATTTCATGTTTCAAACAACCTAAAAACGCCAACAGCGCTAGCGTTTAAAGTTAAAATCCCCAGAGACCGCGTTGTTTTCAAGACGTTGAGCGTGGCTGATCAGTCGCGCGCCGGCCACTGCGGCGGGTGGCTGCCGAGCGGCATCGCCGGCCGTGACCAGAACGCTGGGGTTTTCGACAGCACGGCGGAATGTCTGATCGCGCGCAGTGATCCGAAGCCCGAAGCTACCTCTTCCACAAATGGGCTGACTGCGTCACCCTTCAGATCTTCGGCCTTGAACCCGTCGGCCATGCGCCCGAGATTCCACAACCAGCTTCCGGTCTGCGCCAGTGATACGCGCACATGCCAACTGCCGCCTTCGCGTGACTGCCGCGCCTTCGCCATCATCGCACCGAAAGCCATGAGATAGCCGGTGGCATGATCGAGCATTTGCGCCGGCAACTCCTTCGGTCCCTCAACGCCTGCCGCCTGCCCTTCGGCATGGTTGAAGCCGGTCGCGGTCTGCACCAGCGAGTCGAAGCCGCGGCGCTCCGCCCAAGGACCGGCATGACCATAGGCAGACAGCGAGACATAGATGATCCCCGGATTTATTCGCGCGGCGTCCTGGGGAGAAAACCCAAGCGCCTCCAGCGCACGCGGCCGGTAGCCTTGCGACAAAATATCTGCTTGCGCCAGCAGCTCGCGTAACACGCCGCGCCCCTGGTCGGTCTTGAGTTCAACAAAACTCGAGAGCTTGCCGCGGCCAGTGTCGATCGTGAGCCAGGGGATTGCCGGCAGCTCGGGACCGGAAATCAACAGCACATCGGCGCCGTGCACGGCGAGCGTTCGGCCGGCGACGGGACCTGCGATGACGCGCGATAGATCGAGTACGCGCAAGCCGGCGAGCGGGCGGTTACCGGCGGGCCATGGCTTTGGCGCCGCCTCGCCGATTTTTTCGATCGAGATCGTCGGTAGCGTGGCGACCGCCTTGGCGTGCGGCAGGTCGGACCATTCCTCGTGGGAGCGCATCATCGCGACTACGCCGCCTGCGGCATAGGCCGTGGTCTCGAAAGCTTCGCCGTCCCACTGCATCAGCGCGGCTTGCACGTTCTCGCGTTCCGGCTTGCAGTTCAGCACATTGCAGACGGCGGCGCGGTGATGAGGAAAATTGGTATGCAGCCGCACAAAGCGCTGATCGCGGGTGTTGTAGATCCCGGCGATTGCGTCCCACGCCGGTGGAGGCGGCTTGCCATCGACGCGCAGGTAACGCTCGCTACGGCACTCGATGACGGCATGACGCATATCGACTGCGATTTGTTGCGATTGGCCGCTGCGAAGCCTCCAGATTTGCGCGGCGGCCATTGCGGCCGCGGCAATAACGATCTGCGCCGCGGCTGCCACGCGAAAGGACGAGGGCAGTTGCGGTTCTTCGCCCGTCAGCGTGACGGCCTCGAGCGCGCCAGGATCACCGCCCGCTGATGTCCACAGACCAGCTAGAATCTCGCGCGGCGTTTGCATGTGAGGATTCCCTGGAGAGACGGGCAGCGGATGCGCCTATACCATCTTATTTGGCACACGCAATCAGCGAAAATCCCGCGAGGGCGGCAAGATACGCACGTTGCGCGGATGACGGAGTTTCTGGGCCGGGTTGTCGGCATGCTGGCGCCGGTCGTCATGCAACGGTTCGATCAGCGCCGGGCCTGCCGGCACCGCATGCTTCCGGCTCAGCGCATCATCGGCAAGCCCAGTCAGATCGCGCGAGCGGTCGAACAGTCGCTCGGCGATGAGATGAACGACCTTTTCCGGGCTGCTCTGAATATAGCCTTCGACCAACACCAGCCGAGCGCCCATCACTTCCTTGCGAAAGCG
>VAZS01000363.1 GCA_005884855.1 Alphaproteobacteria bacterium
CTCGACGGATTGTCGGCGGAGGATTTTCAGCGCCTGTTCGGCGTCAACACCATCGGGCCGTTCCAGATGGTACGGGCCGCGCGAGGTCTGCTGGAAGTGGGCGCGAAAGCTTCGGGACGTGCTTCCGCCGTCGTCAACGTCTCGTCCGTTGCCGGCATCAGCGGCATCGGTTCCTCGATCGCCTATGCGGCGAGCAAGGGCGCGCTGAACACCATCACCTATTCGCTGGCCCGCGCGCTGGCGCCGCTGATCCGCGTTAACACCGTTTGTCCCGGCTATATCGATACGCCCTGGTTCACCAAAGGCCGCGGCGAAGAAGCCGCCAAGCAAGTGCGTGATAACGTGATCGCGAGAGTACCGCTCAAGGTCGCGTCCTCAGCGGAAGACATCGCGGCGTTGGTGTGTTTTCTGGCCACGCCGCAGTCGAGCAACATGACCGGCGAAGTGGTGCGGATGGACGCTGGGCTGCATCTTGTTACGTGACAGGTACCGCGCTCGCGCCCTGGAATGAGCGTTGCGACGTTTACCTCCTGCCGACGTCGGAAATTGTCCCGCTTGCCACGAGCCTGTTCCAGATGAACAGCACCACCAGCGCGCCGATTGTCGCGGTGATGAACCCCGCGCCTTGATCGGGACCGTAATGGCCGATGGCCTGGCCAATAAACGTCGCGAGGAACGCGCCGACGATACCGAGCACGGTCGTCAGGATAAATCCGCTCGGGTTATTCGGGCCCGGCGACAGCAACCGCGCGATGATTCCGGCGACGAAACCGACGATGATCACCCAGAGAATGCCGCTCATGACAGTCGTCCTTTCCTGCAAACCAACGCTTAACAGTCACTCTGGTTGCGCTCATAAGCGGCCAGATATTTCGCTTTCGGTCGGCAGCCGTCCGTCGGGCGTCAAATGGTTGACGATGTCAGGTAAATGCCGGCTCAGTCCGGCAAGCAATTCTTCGCGGGAGAGGCCGCTCTGCGCGGAAAGCGCGTTGAGCTGATCGGAGCCGAGCGCCCGGCCGAGATCGTCAGGCGAAATCTGCTTGTTCGGCCCGTTGCTCACCCATGAATTGGCGGCATCGCCGAGGCCGTTCTGCTGGAACTGCTTGAGGGATTCGCGTTCGCCTGGTTGGCGCCGAAATGCTTGACCGCCTTCCAGGCGAGCAGTCCGAGGATCGCCATGGTCATCGGCGACATTCCGCCGCCGCTCTGCGCGCTGGGATTGCTAGGCCCGCGCGGGCCCTGCTGCATTCCGTTGAGTACGTCGAGTAAACCCATTGTTTGCTCCTGCCGAATGCCAGCCCGGCCGAACAGATAAGACCCGAAATGATGGTTACAAGTCGCGCCACGCCAACGGCAGGTCTCGACGAACCACGCATCCAACGCGAAAGTCTGCTATCGACGCGACGGACAGCAGAATGGAGCCGCAATGATTTTGGACAGACCGATCGCCATAGCAGGCGCTGGCAGTATCGGGTGCTTTGTCGGCGGCATGTTGGCGGCGGGCGGCCACCGGGTCGCACTGCTCGCCCGGCCGCGCGTGATCGAAGAGATCGAATCCAATGGTCTGCGGCTGACGAGCTTTGACGGTTCTGAGCGCCAGATTGCGTCGAACCAGCTCACATTGTCCGAACATCCCTCCATTCTTGCCGATGCCGGGGCGGTGCTGGTCACGGTCAAAAGCGCGGACACTGCTGACATCGCCGATATCATTGCGCGGCATGCGCCGGCGGACGCCGTGATCGTCAGTCTGCAGAACGGCATCGGAAACGTGGCGGTGCTGCGCCAGCGCTTGCCGGGGCGGCGCGTGCTGGCGGGAATGGTGCCGTTCAATGTTGGCTCCCGCGGCGACGGGCGATTTCACCGTGCCACCTCAGGCGATATCGTAATCGAACAGGACGATACCGATCTGGCGCGTCGGCTCTCGGTGCCCGGTCTGAAAGTACGCGCGACGTCGGACATCGCGGGCGTGCAATGGGGCAAGCTCCTCGTCAATCTCAACAACGCGCTTAACGCGCTCGGCGATCTCCCGCTGCGCCAGCAGCTCGCTCAGCGCTCGTGGCGCAGGCTGTTTGCCGATCAGTTGGCGGAAGGGCTTGAAGCGGTAAGAGCCGAGGGCGTCAGGCCGGTGTCCTCGACGCCAGTCCCGGCCGGCTGGACGCCGCATTTGCTGCGGCTGCCCGACACCCTGTTCGCGACGTTGCTCGGAGGCACGATGAAGATCGATGCCGAGGCGCGCTCATCGATGTGGGAAGATCTACAGCGCGGCCGCCGCACCGAGATCGATTATCTGCAAGGGGTCATCATCGCGATCGCCGACCGGCGCGGGCTGCAGGTCCCGCTTTCCCGGCGCGTCGTTGCACTGATAAAAAACGCCGAGGCCGCCGCGAAAGGCTCGCCGGGGCTGACGCCGGAGCAGATCCGGGCATAGTACGCCGATGCGGCCGCATCATAGCACGTCGGCGAGCCGGCGAATTCCTGCTCGAATCTCGCGTTCGTTAAGCGATGCGTAGCCCAGCAGAAGTCCGGCTCGGTCGGGCGGCTTCGAGTAGTATGGCGTGATCGGATATATGCCGACGCCCACGCGGGCCGCCCGCGCGATGATTTTCTCGACATCTCGCGGTTTGATCTGGTTGAGCCAGACCAGCAAATGGACGCCGGAGTTGTCGCCGGCAATCTCGACCCGTTCGCCGAAATGCTCGCGCAGGGCTCCAATCAAAGTGCGTCGGCGCTTGGCATTTCGGGTGCAAGCGCGCCGCAGATAACGCTCGAAGTGGCCGCTTGCGATCAAGTCCGTCAGCGCCTCCTGCCCAAGCATGGTCGTGTACCGATCGGTCACCCATTTCAGCGCCAGAAAGGGCTCCACGAGCGCGGACGGCAGCACGACATAGGCGAGCCGTAAGGAGGGAAACATGATCTTTGAGAATGTACCGACATAGATCGTGCGGTCTCCCCGGTCCAACGCGTGCAGCGCTTCGATCGGCTGCCCCTCATAACGAAACTCACTGACGTAGTCGTCCTCGACCACCCAGGCCCCCGCGCGGCAAGTCCATTCCAGCAGTGCCAATCGTCGCGCGAGTGGCATGACTACGCCGGTCGGAAACTGATGCGAGGGGCTGACGCAGCACAGGCGAACCCCGGCGCTGGTCACGGGAAGTCTGGTTGTATCCAGCCCTTCGGCATCCACCGGGACGCCGATCAGCTTCGCTCCCGCCGCTTCGAACGTTAAGCGCGATCCGTGATAGTGCGGTTCCTCGATCACCACCTTATCGCCGGGATCGATCAGCAATCGTGCGATCAGGTCGAAAGCCTGTTGGGAGCCATTGACGATGACGATCTGCTCGGCGTTGCAGGATATTCCGCGCGCTCGCGAGACATATCCGCTCAGCGCCTGCCGCAACGGGCCGTACCCCGCCGGAGATGCGTAACCCAACGAGCCGCGCGAGCTTTGGCGCAGCCGTGCCGCCAGCAATTTCCGCCAGATATCATGGGGAAATTCGCTAATGGCGGGCCGACCGTACCGAAAATCGTAATGCAGCGGCGGCGGTGCGGTCACGAAAGAGCTCGTTGGCGGAAGCGCCGAAGCTTCCATCACCCGGCCCGCTTGGGCTGAAAGCTTTGGCTTGGCGCGCTTTAGCTGAATTGGCTTGAACCGCCGAGTGACAGCAACAGCGCTCGAGACCCGCATCATCGATCGGTTGCGCGCGACAATATACCCTTCCGCGACCAGTTGCTCGTAGGCCAGCGCCACCGTGTTGCGGGAGACCTTGAGGTCCGCCGCTAGCGTGCGCGTCGACGGCAGGCGCGAGTCGGCGCCGAATCGTCCGGCCTCGATCGCCACCTTCATCGCGATGTAGATGCGGCGATTCAGCGGCCCCTCAGTGTTTTGGTAACTGAGCAGCATGCGGGCTTCCTTCTTCCCAAACTGGCACTGTCGATAGACATAATTCTGGCTCTTTTGCTGAGCCAGAGCGCGAAGCTACGCTGGTCCAGCGTAAAAGCCAATCGCCTCTGCCAATCATCCTCTCATGCAACCGGAGGAGCTTACGTCGTCGCGCTCCGCGCCGGATTGGAGCGGAAATGTCGAACCCTGCCAAATCGTCGGAGCCGAAAATGTCCAAGCCTATCAACCCTCCCGCGCAGGAGGATGCAATGCGTCAGCTCCGAGCGCTGAATGCCAGGTTCATCCACAATTTCGTGACCAAAGACGTGCCATCCCACGACGCGTTAATCCACGAGCGATTCCTATCCATGACCTCCATGGGGGCGCGACAGTCAAGGCCGGACTATCTTGTGCGTTGGGCCACTGCGTTCGATCCGGCGGTGATCGTCTACTGGGATTATCGCGACGAGCAGATCACTATTTTCGATAACGTTGCGTTGGTGCGCGCGACCAACAAACATACCGTCCGGAAGAATGGAACGGATACCACCGGCATGACCACCTACACTGACACTTACATCCGTGAGAACGGCGAGTGGAAATGCATCCAGGCTCAGCTCACTCCGCTAGCGCCGGATCACTTTCCCGGAGATGAGACCATCGTAGCGAAGTACATCAACGGAGAACTCCAAACCGGGTAGCCTCGTACGGCAGCGAGTGACCCGCGTCTCTGCCGTAGCTTCGCCTGGCCACAACCAGGCGGTTACTCCGCACAAGTGCTGCTATAGTATTGTCGGACGCACGCGACCTGCCCTGAAACGGCGACGATCGCCAGCGAGCTTCGATCGGCTGAGCGCTCACTTCGCCGATTCCGCCAGGAGAACGATGATGAAACGGCTTTGCACAAAACTTGCCGCGATTGCCGCGCTGGCTCTCGCCGGCTGGGGCTTGATGGCGCCTGCCAGCGCGGCGCCGCCGACGGTGACACCCTCGCCGGGCTATGATGCGAGGCTGCAGGAGCAGCGCGCCGCTCAGGGATATCAAGGCCCGTACTATGGACGGGCGGCGCCCGAATTCAGGCCGGCGTTCCGGCATCACCGCAAGCGCCTTCATCACGGCGCGCGTTGATACCATGATCATGCCGGTGCAATTTCCGATGCGGCTGTTGCTGGTCGCGTTCTGGTTCAGCCTGAGTTTTACCGCGACGACCTCGGCGAGCGATTATGCCGGTGCGATCAACGCCTATCGCCGCGCGCATGGCTTGCCCGCCGTGCGCTCTGACAGCGGTGTTGGCGCGGTGGCACTGAAACAGGCGCGGGGCGATGGCATTAAGTGGCTCGCTGAGCCACAGCGTAGGTAGCGATTTTGCAATACGGATGGCTCCGTTGCGCAAATCCAGGGCGGCGGAAAATATCGGCGGAGGCTTCCTTGGTTTCGCGGAGATGTTGAGGGAATGGGAACATTCCGCCGGTCACCGTGACAATCTGCTGATGGCAGGCGCCCGCCGCGTCGGCGTGGCGTCCGTCGGTAACCCAACATCGCCGTAAGTTCTGGGCGATGGTGATCAGCGATTAGACGTTTCGGTGTAAGGCGGCCTCATCCGTGAAGACGGCGCAATGCGCCTGCCCAGGATACCAAGCAGAAAATCAGCTCCGTTTCTCCTTGGCTGGTGAAGGGCTGAACATCTTCTGCAGCCCTTTGATGCCTTCCGAAAGCCGCGGCCAGTCGCAGGAGAACGATGGCTGAGCGCAGTTGGCGGGCTTTGGGCGCGGTCTGATCTCGCTTGGGGGCGGCTGCCGCTTGTTTGGCGCTTGCGTCGGCAGTGGAACCTTTTCGTTGCGCAACGAGACTTGCTGCAGCACCTGCTGCTTCAGTGTGACCTCGGCTGCCATGCGGCTTTGCCGCTCCTGGTCGAGAAAGACGGTATATTGTTCGTCGATCTTCTTCTGTTCTGCCGCCGTCGGGTTCGGGCCTGCGATATCGAAGCTGCGGTTCTGCATGAAATCGAAATAGGTGTAGCCGCCGCCCGGCTTGCGCCGGCCCGCGAATTTGGAATTGCATTGGGAGAGCTGAGACTTTTTTTCTTCCTTGCTCGAGGCTTTCTCGGCGTTGTCGGCGCAATCCTCGAAATCGGCGGGCGCGCGCCACCACCATTGCGCCTGTGCGCTCAACGGCGCCACCACACTGCTGCCGATAAACACGGCAATCAGCACAACAGATGAGCGCGACGCGATCACGGTTGATGTTCCCAGGGATATGATGTGAGGCAAATTCTCAACGCCCTGGTCATTGTCGCCATTTTAGCTTGCGTTGTCACCCCGGAAAGGGCTGCCGTTACCACATGGGTTGGGAACTTTGCATTTCAGCTGTGGTCGGCAGGACACATAGGAACAGTCAGCCCTGACCAGATTCTGATCAGGGCGCAAAGTTTATCAGCGCGCTGTCGTTTGGTCCCGATATGACAAGCCGGCATATAGCAATGGCGCTGCAGGAATGACCGAATCGTGGATTGGACAGACGCTTCGCCGTTATGCTGTGTATAATAGCTTGGGTAGTTATCCACTCAGTTCAATATTGTATCTCATCGGCATGCGCATTCCTGCGACGCAGTTTCGCCGCTTCATCTTCAGGCGACGCAAGTTGAGCTCCATCCGAGCTGTTGCATTAGGCGTTTCATGCGTCGCGCTTGCGTTCCTTGTCCGTTTTTTACTGACGCCTTTTACCGTGGCGGATTCGGCCTTTGCGACATTCTACCCAGCGATACTTTTTTCCGCTCTCGTGGGCGGAACTGTCGCGGGAGTGGCGGCGATTATTTTGTCATTCCTCGCCGGGTGGTGGGCGTTTCTTGAACCGATCTACGTCTTTAACCAGCCCAATTTCCGCGAAATCGTGCATCTTGGGTTGTTCATCTTGTCAAGCGGAGTGATCGTCTGGCTTGCCCTGCAATACCGACGAACAGTATTCGAGTTGGAGGATAGCGAATCCCAGCGGCGTCTACTTGCCGATGAAGTGCGCCACCGTGCGAAAAATACCGTGTCCGTAATCCTCGCGATTGTCGCACAAACCATCAACGACAAAGAATTGGCGCACACGCTGAGCGATCGGATCCGCGCAAGCGTGGACGCCAGGGATCCGCTCGAAACCGATCCGTCGCAATCGACCGACTTGCGCGAGCTGCTGGTAGACACGGTGCAGCGGACGCACGGTCAAAACATCGTTCTGAACGGTCCCGCTGTCCGGCTGGGAGAAGCACAGGCTCGAAACCTGCGTCTTGTTTTTCACGAGATGTCCACCAACGCGGCCAAGTACGGCGCACTCTCAGAGCCGGCGGGGAAAGTCAACGTGAGCTGGTCCATCGCCCAGAGCTGGCTCAACATCCTGTGGTGCGAGCACAATGGCCCAAAAGTTGCGCCGCCCGAGAAGAAAAATTTTGGATCGAAGCTGATGGCCAGAATGGTCAACGACCTGGACGGACACCTCGAACCTACGTTCGCCGAAAGTGGCTACTGCTACAAGATTTCCGTGCCGATCGGCAATTCCTGAGTCCAGATAGCGGGCAATCTGATCGAAACTGATGGCTCGCAGTTTCAATTGCGCACGATTTGACGCTCGCGCACCAGGTCCATTGATTCGCACTCGACAAATTTTCGCACTACCTGAAGGGCGGCGATATCCGGCATTCTCTTGATCGCTTCTGACGCCGGGCACCAGGGATAGGGCAATCCCGCCAGCCAGCCGATCACGGGCTGAAGACAGTCGGATGGCAGTACCTCCATCTCCTTGATGGTAATGGCGAGCCTGTCGACGAGATACGGCTGGTTGGTTTGGAATGACCAGTCGTACTGCCCGCAACCGACACGAACCGAACCGCTAGCTTTGTCCGACATGCCGACAAGCCAGCGGCAGGTATAATTGCCGGTTGTTCCCTTTGGCGGACTATCGGCAAAGCAAAACGTGTAGATGTTCTCATAAGTATTGACGAAATCCCGTACCAAAATTTGTGCAATCTTGTTGAGGCCTTGGGTGAGAGGCGGAAATGAAATCGCGCTGGTCTCAACAATCGTTTCAAGTGTTGCCGTCTCAGCAAAAGCGAACTTCATTAGATGAGGACGGTTTTCGTCTTTCGCGCGCAGGTAGGTTGCAATGCATTCCGATGTAGTCGGCATGGCCAAAAGCCTTTCAATACACTTCAATGGCTAGGACAATAAGCTCCGGCAGGAAAAGGGGCTACTCGATTGTGGACATATCGAGCGCATTATGAGTGCTCCCGGGCATAACTGCGACAGCCACACGGCAAACACCCGGCGATCTCCGTTTGACTGTCACGATGAACTGCGGTGGAATCAGGCGTGCGTCCAGAATGCGCGCATATGTAAAAAGTGGGAGACACAAATGCCACTGTTCATCACCTATGCCTCATATTCGAATTCCGGCGTAAAGGGACTGATCGACAAACCGGCAGATCGCTCCGAGGCGATAAAAGTGTTGATCGAAAAGGCAGGCGGCAAGCTTGTTGCACTTTATAATACGACCGGCTCGCACGACGTCGTACTCGTTACCGAAGCCCCTGACGGATCGGATGCGGTAGCTATGGGAATGGCTGCAGCGGCGAGTGGCGCGGTGTCCAAAATAGAAACGGTACGTGCATGGACATCGAGCGAATTCAAGGGAGTCCTGGAAAAGGCCGCACGGGTCGCCAGCGCGTACAAGCCCCCGGGGAAATGATTTGTCGTGCCACGGACGGCGCCGCGAAAGCCGTCCATCGGCAGCGCCTGAGAATTAGCTGAGCAATTAGAAGCGACTTTCCAACTTCCGGGCTGTCGCTGAGAGGACTGTGCGCGCAGCTCTGTGCCGGTCTTGCTGTGCATGAGCGCGAAATTTGAGTGCCGTCTTGCGAGCGAGAAAATATCAGCGCATCATTGTTTCGCTGTCTCGAAACGTACATGGAGGGCGTTATGCAATTCATGATATCGATGAAGTTTACGGATCAAGGCATTCGGACGATCAAGGACGCACCGAAGCGCACGCAAGCCGCCCGTGAACTCGCCAAAAAGCTAGGCATTGAAATCAAGCAAGTTTATCTCACTACCGGCGAGAGCGACCTCGTGGCTTTCGTCGAAACATCGAATGGTGACAACGTCGCCAAAATGGCGCTTGCGCTCGGCTCGGCGGGCAATGTGCACACCCGCATCAGCCGGGCGTGGACAGAGGAGGAATATTTTAAGCTCGTATCCGAATTGCCCTGAGCAGCAGATTGCGACGCTTGCGGCGGAATTCATTCTGGCTTCTTACCAGCCCGGGATCGCTTGGATATCGAATGGGGAATGTGCAGTCGGCTTGCGAATGAAAACGGTGAGCTCAGTGGGTTCGTGAAAAAAGTTCGCCACTTCTTCCAGACAGGCGATCTCTCCTAGTGGCGATGTCCTCAAACTCGGGTCTCCGATGTGGGGGACTGATTATACTTGTCCATAAAGCAGCATCGAAAACAGCCCAGCTGGATCAAGCGTCATGATCAAAACAGAGCGCTATTATTCGGAGCAATCTTCCATGGCATCCAAATGCAGCCAACGGCATTGCATTGGCTATTTTGAGACAGCGGCGCTTCCGGACGCCGACAAAGTAATTGAGCCTGGTGAATCCGATGTTCAGCAGCGGGTAAAACGCGCTGAGTCTCTACGAGAGGCGCCTGCAGAATCTGTCCGCGCAAACTCGGCAGAAATGCCGGTCCCGCTGATTCTTCCAGAGAATGTGCCGGTTGCGCCGCGAGAAAATGTGATGTTCATTGCAAGTTGAGAGCCGGAGATCGCTCCGCCGCCCGACCCCGAAGTCGGGTTTCCATCGGGGCGACGACCCGTTATCGAGGCACTTACATTGCCCGCCTCCTGCTGCAAACTCATTCGCCAACTGTTTCCGCTGGCCCAAGTGCCGCAATATGTACCGGACAGCGGCGCTGCTCTTTGCGCCATAACCTCATTTGCAAGTAACGCGATGGTTGCTCCGCCTATCATGGATGCTAATCGAAGAGACATCTCTTCTTCTCCTTAGGCATAAAGGGCCTCAAAGACCGACGGTGATTCAACGACAGTTTGGAGCCTAGCAAGCGTGGCGCTAGCTCGGCAGCCGAGGAATCACACGATATAAAAATCAAAGCAACCGCGGCTGTGCCGAAGATCGCGACCTTCCGCGACTGGCTGCTGGCAGAAGCTGCGGCGGATTTGCGTCAGCTCAAACGAGTTGCTCGGGAGCCTGCCTCTAAAAAGGCGACGCGACCCCATCGTTCCGACCGGCCGAGCCGGCGCAAGCCTTAGGTCCGCACCTGCCTCCAGTTGCAACACGTGAGCAGCCCTGTGAAGGCCGATCGGCTGTGGAACGGGGCATGCGAGCAATGGGTTTTAGGCATGCATCAGAGGCTGGCGATGACGCGCGGTGTCTGGTATTTGACGGGCAGGCACCCGTTTCTACCAGCGGGTTTCTCCGGTCCCGTAGCTCAGCCGGATAGAGCGACGGTTTCCTAAACCGTAGGTCGCATGTTCGAGTCATGCCGGGATCGCCATTTTTCCGAGGATCTCTTTTGCGGGGATTCGATGCGAGCAAACGCGTGGAGGATCAGCCGATGATTACCGCCATTGTCCGTTTCAAGCTGCCCGCAACCATTGATGCCGCCAAGGCGGCCGAGCTGTTCCAGGGCTCGGCACCGAAGTACCAGGGGCTGGCCGGCCTTGTTCGCAAATATTACCTGTTCGACCCGGAAACGCGGACCGGCGGGGGCTGCTACCTCTGGGAAAGCCGCGAGGCCGCCGAGCGCGTCTATACAAGCGAATGGCGCAACATGATCGCCGAGCGCTATGGCGCTGCGCCGGAGATCAGCTATTTCCAGACGCCGGTGGTCGTCGACAACACGCTTGGCAAGACGATCCTCGACGCCGCGGAGTAGCGGAACAAAATCACCGGGCTTATCGCCAATGGCTGCCAATCCAGTTTTGTGGGACATCGATCAGCGCGGCGTCGCCACGCTCACGTTGAACCGGCCTGAGGTCAACAATGCGTATGACGCCGGCCTCATCGATGGCGTGCTTTCGGCGATCGATGAATTGAGCAACAAGCCGCTGCTTCGCGTCGTGGTCCTGAAGGGAAATG
>VAZS01000315.1 GCA_005884855.1 Alphaproteobacteria bacterium
GAGGGCCGGCGCGCGATCCTGAACAAGCTGATCGAGGCCGAAGGGTTTGAAAAGTTCTGCGATCTCAAGTTCACCGGCACCAAGCGCTTTGGCCTTGACGGCGCTGAATCGCTGATCCCGGCGCTCGAGCAGATCATCAAGCGCGGCGGCAATCTCGGCGTGAAGGAGATCGTGCTCGGCATGCCGCATCGCGGCCGCCTCAACGTGCTGACCCAGGTGATGGGCAAGCCGCATCGCGCCCTGTTCCATGAATTCAAGGGCGGCTCGGCCAATCCCGATGCGGTCGAGGGCTCCGGCGACGTCAAATATCATTTGGGCGCCTCATCGGACCGCGAATTCGACAACAACCGGATCCATTTGTCGCTCACGGCGAACCCGTCGCATCTGGAGATCGTGGACCCCGTGGTGCTCGGTAAAGTCCGCGCCAAGCAAGACCAGCACGGCGACCCGCCGGATATGCGAATTTCGGTGCTGCCGCTGTTGATGCATGGCGATGCCGCGTTCGCCGGGCAGGGCGTGGTGGCCGAGTGCTTCGGGCTGTCGGACCTGAAAGGCTACCGCACCGGAGGTTCGCTGCATTTCATCGTCAACAACCAGATCGGCTTCACCACCTATCCGCGTTACTCACGCTCCTCGCCCTACCCCTCCGATGTGGCGAAGATGATCGACGCGCCGATCTTCCATGTGAACGGCGACGATCCGGAAGCGGTGGTGTTCGCCGCAAAGATTGCGATCGAATTCCGCCAGAAATTCCACAAGCCGGTGGTAATCGACATGTTCTGCTATCGCAGGCATGGCCACAACGAAGGTGACGAGCCGGCATTCACCCAGCCGGTGATGTACAAGAAGATCGCCTCGCACCCGAGCACGCTGGAGATTTATTCCAAGCGGCTGATCGGCGAAGGGGTGATGACCGAGGGCGAGATCGAAAAGGCCAAAGCTGACTGGCGCGCCCGGCTCGACGCCGAGCTCGAGGCAGGCTCGGGCTACAAGCCCAACAAGGCGGACTGGCTGGACGGCAAATGGGCCGGGTTCAAATCGGCGGACGCGGAAGAAGACGCGCGGCGCGGCGTTACGGGAGTGGATGTTGCGGCGCTGAAAGACATCGGCCGCAAGATCACCAAAGTGCCGGACGGCTTCAGGATTCATCGCACCATTCAGCGTTTTCTGGAGAACCGGGCCAAGGCGATCGACAGCGGCCTCGGCATCGACTGGGCGACCGGCGAAGCGCTGGGGTTCTGCTCGTTGCTGCAGGAAGGTCATCACGTCCGGCTCTCCGGACAGGATAGCGAGCGCGGCACTTTCTCGCAGCGGCACTCGGTGCTGATCGATCAGGAAGACGAGAGCCGCTATACGCCGTTCAATCATCTCGGCGGCGACCAGGGCCACTTTGAAGTCATCAACTCGCTGCTGTCGGAAGAAGCCGTGCTCGGCTTCGAGTACGGGTACTCGCTGGCCGAGCCCAACGCGCTGACGGTCTGGGAAGCGCAATTCGGCGACTTCGCCAACGGCGCCCAGGTGTTGTTCGACCAGTTCATCTCGTCGGGCGAGCGCAAATGGCTGCGCATGTCCGGCCTGGTCTGCATGTTGCCGCATGGCTATGAAGGGCAGGGACCGGAGCACTCGTCCGCGCGGCTCGAACGCTTTCTGCAGATGTGCGCGGAAGACAACATGCAGGTGGTGCACCCCACCACGCCGGCGAATTTCTTTCATGTGCTGCGGCGTCAACTACATCGAGAGATTCGCAAGCCCCTGATCCTGATGACGCCGAAATCCCTGCTGCGTCACAAGCGCGCGGTCTCGAGGCTGGAGGAGTTCGGCGCCAACACCACGTTCCATCGCATCCTCTACGATGACGCTGTGATGCTGCCGGAGGAAAAGATCAAGCTGGTGCCCGATAGCCAAATTCGCAGGGTCGTGCTCTGCTCGGGCAAGGTCTATTACGATCTCTACGACGAGCGCGAGAAGCGCGGCGTCGACGATGTTTATCTGATGCGGGTCGAGCAGCTCTATCCGGTGCCGCTGAAGGCGCTGGTCCAGGAGCTTGGACGATTCAAGGGCGCCGAACTGGTGTGGTGCCAGGAAGAGCCGCGCAACATGGGCGCGTGGCATTTCATGGAACCCTATCTCGAATGGGTGTTGAACCAGATCCACGCGCCGAACAAGCGTCCGCGTTACGCCGGCCGCGCAGCCGCCGCAGCAACGGCGACCGGTTTGATGTCGAAGCACCTGGCGCAGCTCAAGGCGCTGCTCGATGAGGCACTAAGTTAGATCGCAAGACGCCCGGCGAAAGTGGGGCATCTTGCAACCCGCGACCCTCCTTTTTCATTCAAGGCCGTTCGCAACACCATCGTGGATTCCTGGATCGCCCGCCTTCGCCGGCGACGACCGCGTAAACATCGAGGAAGCAAATCATGACTGAAATTCGCGTCCCGACGCTCGGCGAGTCCGTAACGGAGGCCACGATCGGTCGCTGGTTCAAGAAGGCCGGCGATGCCGTCGCGGTCGATGAACCGTTGGTCGAACTCGAGACCGACAAGGTCACGATTGAAGTTCCGGCGCCGTCAGCGGGAACGCTCGGCGAAATCGTCGCCAAGGACGGCGAGACCGTCGCGGTCGGCGCCTTGCTCGGACAAATCAAGGATGGCGCCGCCGGAGCCGCGGCCAAACCGGCAGCGGCACCTGCCAAGCCGCCCCCCGCTGCTCAGGCATCATCGTCCGCGGCCGCATCGTCCGCCGCTGCGGCTTCGAAGGCGACACCGAACGAGGCCCCGCTGGCGCCGTCGGTGCGCAAAATCTCCGCCGAGAGCGGGATCGATGCCGCCACTGTTCCTGGCTCGGGCAAGGATGGCCGCGTTACCAAAGGAGACACGCGCGAAGAGCGCGTGAAGATGACCCGGCTACGCCAGACCATCGCGCGCCGACTCAAGGACGTCCAGAACACCGCCGCGATGCTGACGACCTTCAACGAGGTCGACATGAGCCACATCATGGCGATGCGGAGCCAATACAAGGACGTGTTCGAAAAGAAGCACGGCAGCAAACTCGGGTTTATGGGCTTCTTCACCAAGGCCTGTGTGCAGGCGCTGAAAGATGTCCCGGCTGTCAATGCCGAAATCGACGGTACCGATCTGATCTACAAGAATTACTACCACATCGGGGTTGCCGTCGGCACTGACAGGGGACTGGTGGTGCCTGTGGTGCGCGACTGCGATCACAAGTCGATCGCCGAGATCGAAAAGAGTATTGCCGATCTCGGCCGGCGCGCCCGCGATGGCCAGCTCAAGATCGACGAGATGCAGGGCGGCACCTTCACCATCACCAACGGCGGCATCTACGGTTCGCTGATGTCGACCCCGATCCTCAACGCGCCGCAATCCGGTATTCTCGGCATGCACAAAATTCAGGAGCGCCCGGTCGCGATCGCCGGCAAGCTCGAGATTCGCCCGATGATGTACCTCGCGCTATCCTACGATCACCGCGTCATCGACGGTAAGGACGCCGTGACATTTTTGGTGCGCGTCAAGGAAAATCTGGAAGACCCGGCGCGTCTGGTGCTGGATCTTTGATCATGGCTGTCGTCGTGATGCTGGCGCGATATTTCGAGTAGCTGGGGGACTAAATCTTGGATGACAGGGTTGCGATCATCACCGGCGGAAGCCGCGGCATCGGTCGCGCGACCGCCATCGCCGCCGCGAACCGCGGGTTTCGGATCTGCGTGGGTTATGCCAGCAATCAAGCTGCGGCGAAAAGCGTGGTCTCCGACATCGAGGCGAAAAACGGCAAGGCAATCGCGGTGAAGTGCGATGTCGGCAATGAGGGCGACATAGTCGCGCTGTTCAGGGCTGCCGATGAGTTCGGAAAACTGGGTGCACTGATCAATAATGCAGGCATCGTCGGGCCGACCTCGCGGGTTGACGAGATGTCGGCCGAGCGCATTCAGCGCATGATGGCGGTCAATGTCACCGGCAGCATTCTGTGCGCGCGCGAAGCGGTGAAGCGGATGTCGACGCGCCACGGCGGCAGCGGTGGCGTCATTATCAATCTGTCGTCGGTTGCCGCAAAGCTCGGTTCGCCCAACACCTATGTCGATTACGCCGCGTCAAAGGGCGCGATCGATTCCTTCACGATCGGGTTGGGATATGAAGTCGCAGGCGAGGGCATTCGCGTCGCGGCGATCCGGCCCGGGCTGATCGACACCGAAATTCACGCCAGCGGCGGCGAACCTGACCGCGCCCAGCGGCTCAGTCAGATGGTGCCGATGAAGCGCGTCGGTACCGCGGACGAAATCGCCAACGCCATCGTCTGGCTGATGTCGGAGCAAGCCTCTTACGTCACCAGCGCCATCCTCGATGTGTCGGGCGGTCGCTAACCGCTCGCAGTGTTCAGCCACAGGATAAAATCATGGCCACCTACGATCTCGTTGTCATCGGCACCGGTCCTGGCGGATACGTCTGCGCGGTGCGCGCGGCGCAGCTCGGCATGAAGGTCGCCGTCGTCGAGAAGAACGCGACGCTCGGCGGCACCTGCCTCAATATTGGCTGCATGCCGTCTAAGGCGCTGCTGCACGCGTCTGAAATGTTCGAGGAGGCCGGGCATAGTTTCGCCAAGATGGGCGTCAGCGTTCCCCAGCCGAAGCTCGATCTGCCCGCGATGATGAGCTTCAAGCAGCAGGGCATTGACGGCAACGTCAAGGGCGTCGAGTTCCTGATGAAGAAGAACAAGATCGACGTCATCAGCGGCAAGGGCAAGATACTCGGCACCGGCAAGGTCGAGGTATCCGGTAACGACGGCAAGACGCAATCTGTGGAGACCAAGAACATCGTCATCGCCACCGGCTCCGATGTCGCGCGGCTCAACGGAATCGAGATCGACGAGAAGCGCATCGTATCCTCGACCGGCGCGCTGTCGCTCGAAAAAGTACCGCAGAAACTATTGATCGTGGGCGCCGGCGTGATCGGGCTCGAACTCGGCTCGGTGTGGCACCGTCTCGGCGCCGAGGTCACCGTTGTGGAATTTCTCGACCGGATTTTGCCGGGCATGGATGGCGAAGTCGCAAGACAATTCCAGCGCATCCTGGAAAAACAGGGCTTTGCGTTCAAGCTCGGCGCCAAGGTCACCGCCGTCCAGACCTCGGGCAAGATGCTGTCAGCGCAGATTGAGCCGGCCTCGGGCGGCAAGTCCGAAACGCTGCAAGCCGATGTCGTGCTGGTCGCAATCGGCCGCGTCCCCTATACCGAGGGGCTCGGCCTCAAAGAGGCCGGGATCGCGCTCGACAATCACGGACGCGTGCAAATCGATCAGCATTTTGCCACCAGCCTGAAAGGCGTCTACGCGATAGGCGACGTCGTTGCGGGGCCGATGCTCGCGCACAAGGCCGAGGACGAAGGCGTGGCAGTCGCGGAAATTCTCGCGGGCCAGGCCGGTCATGTGAATTACGACGTAATACCGGGCGTTGTGTATACCACCCCTGAAGTATCGGCGGTTGGCAAGACCGAGGAAGAACTGAAGCAGGCGGGCGTGAACTATACCTCGGGCAAATTCCCCTTCACCGCCAATGGCCGCTCCAAGGTCAACCAGACCACCGAGGGTTTCGTGAAAATTCTCGCAGATGCGAAGACCGATCGGGTGCTTGGGGTTCACATCGTCGGGCGCGAAGCCGGCGAAATGATCCACGAAGCGTGTGTTTTGATGGAGTTTGGCGGCTCCGCAGAGGACCTGGCACGGACCTGCCACGCGCACCCGACCCGTTCGGAAGCCATCAAGGAAGCGGCGCTTGCAGTCGGCAAGCGCGCGATCCATATGTGATTTCAAGCCCGGCGCGCCGGGCGGGGACGACAACGGATGATGCGACGGATTCTACAGCCGATCTGGGTTCTGCTCGCGATCATCTTCCTGATCGAAGCCTGGCTGTGGGATCATCTCGAGCCGATCGTAGCGTGGTTCGTGGCGCTGATTCCGATGCGCGCCTTCAAGCAGTGGCTCGCCGAGCGCGTCGATACGCTCTCGCCCGCGATGACGCTGATCGTCTTTATCGTTCCGGTGATTCCGCTGTTTCCGCTGAAGCTGGTCGGCTTCTGGCTGCTCGCGCACGAATATTGGCTGAGCGCCATCCTCACCATCATCTTTGCGAAATTCCTCGGCGTCGGCGTCGCAGCCTTCGTCTTCGACGTCACGCGC
This sequence comes from Alphaproteobacteria bacterium, assembly GCA_005884855.1. GTDB lineage: Bacteria > Pseudomonadota > Alphaproteobacteria > Rhizobiales > Xanthobacteraceae > Bradyrhizobium. The sequence goes on from VAZS01000315.1 coordinate 6,181, forward strand.
GACAAATTGCTGGAGATGGATTGGTTCGAAACGCTCTATGAGTTTGTCATGGAGGTGCGGGCCAAAGCCAAGGCGCTGGTCGATCCGATCAAATCCCGAATCAGGGACGCGCTGCGCGGAGATGGCAGCGGCTGGTCGGCTCGCACGCTGCGGCTGATCCAGCGCTTTCGGAAAAGCGTGCACGAAGCGCGCTGACCTCTCCTCGGTACGCCGATTACCGATTCCTAATGCAGATGCAATAAATGCGGCATGAACGCGCCTAGTGCGGTGAACGCGATTCCGGCCAGCGCCAGCAGGCCGGAGATCCAGGCCAGCGCGATAATGCCGGTGATGATGGTCGCCGAGGCCAGCACGATGCCGATCTGAAAGGCGGCG
>VAZS01000316.1 GCA_005884855.1 Alphaproteobacteria bacterium
TGATCGACTTGGCGAGTTGGTTGGGATCGCGCGGGCGCTTGGGGTTCATTGGCTTCATAGTGCGGACACCTGACAGGCCGAACAGATTACGTCGTCACCCTTGATCTCAAACCCTTCAGGAACGGCCTCGATCCTCGTATGGTAATCGCCAAGGTTGGACTTCTCGTCCGACATCTCGGCAAGGCCGGTTCGGTCGCACATTGGGCACTTCAGCAGGGATTCGTATTTCTCTCGTGGCATCCCGCCAATATGCGCCTGGAGTCGGTCATTTTCCAGCGCGGAAGCCTGCCACAATCAAACTGACCCACTACTCAAGGGGCCGTAGCGGCTCGGTTTAAGAAGTGAACTCGAAATAAATGGCTTGGTTAACCGGACTCGCCCGCGGCGATGATTGCCGGATAGGATCGCCTCGCTTTGAGGGGTTGTTTGGGGGGACGTGGTGCACGGTTCAACGAACCAACACAACGGCCGCGCCCGACACTATTCAAGCAGGGACGCAACCGAGCCCTACCATGCCCAAGGAGGTACTGATGCGTTGTCTGGCTTTGGCGCTAGTGGCGAGCGCCACCATGTCATTACCCGGCCTGGCGGCGGCCCAAACATATGCCCCGGGATATCCCGTTTGCCTGCACGTGTATGGTCCGGTGAGCTATTACGAATGCCGCTATAATTCGCTGGCGCAATGCAACGCATCGGCATCGGGCCGCTCGGCACAGTGCCTGGTCAATCCTTACGCCGCGAGCGCAGAAGAGCCGATGGCACGACACACCCGGCGGTATCGCGACGTCTATTGAATCAATCCAGTTCGACGACTTGGCCGTCTACTAGCGAGACCCGCCGATCCATGCGGCTCGCAAGCTCCATGTTGTGCGTCGCGATCAGCATCGCCACGCGCGTTGCTTTGACCAGCTGCATCAGCGCACCGAACACATGATCGGCGGTGTGAGGGTCCAGATTTCCAGTCGGCTCGTCCGCCAATAGGGCCCGTGGCGCGTTCGCCACCGCCCGCGCGATCGCCACCCGCTGCTGCTCGCCTCCTGATAGTTCGGCGGGCCGGTGTTTGATGCGCTCGCCCAGACCCAGATAGCTCAGGATCTCGCTGGCGCGCTTGACGGTCTCGCCACGCTTAAGGCCGCGGATCATCTGCGGCAGCATTACATTTTCCAGCGCGGAGAATTCCGGCAAGAGGCGGTGTGATTGATACACAAAGCCGATATCGGTACGGCGGATTTGGGTTCGCTCCACATCAGACAGTCCCGAAGTCGCCGCGCCGCCGACATAGACCTCGCCATGATCGGCGCTCTCCAGCAGGCCGGCAATATGCAGCAGCGTCGATTTTCCCGCTCCGGATGGCGCGACCAGCGCGACCGACTGCCCCGGCCAAAGCGCGAGCTTGGCGCCGTCAAGGATCGTCAGGGTTGTCTCCCCCTGCACGTACTGGCGCTTTATCTCGTGAAGATAGATGACCGGTACATCTGCCGCCCCCTGCTCCATCTCGGCCTCACTCGTACCGGAGCGCTTCGACGGGATCGAGGCGGGCGGCACGCCACGACGGATACAGCGTGGCAAGAAAGGACAGCGTCAGCGCCATAACCACCACCGCGCTGGTCTCGCCGAAATCGACCTCAGCCGGCAGCCTGGAGAGGAAGTAAAGCTCCGGCGAGAACAATTCGGTGCTGGTGAGCCATGACAGGAACTGACGGATGGTTTCGATATTCAGGCAGATCAGCAAACCAACGAAGAAGCCGGTCAGCGTGCCGACGACGCCGATTGAGGCGCCGGTGATCAGGAACACCCGCATGATGGCTCCCTGAGAGGCCCCCATGGTGCGCAGGATCGCGATATCGCTGCCCTTGTCCTTCACCAGCATGATCAGGCCCGAGACGATGTTGAGCGCAGCGACCAGCACAATCATGGTGAGGATTAGAAACATCACGTTCCGTTCGACCTGAAGCGCGTTGAAGAAGGTCGAATTGCGTTGCCGCCAGTCCACCAGAAATACGGGCCGCCCGGCCGCCTCGGTCACGGTCTTGCGGAAGGCGTCGATTCTGTCCGGATTGGTGGTGAACACCTCAATCGCGGTCACGTCATTGGTGCGATTGAAATAGGCCTGCGCTTCCGCTAGCGGCATGAACACGAAGCTGGCGTCATATTCCGACATTCCGATCTCGAACACCGCGGCCACCTTGTAGGGCTTTATGCGCGGCGTCGTACCCATCGGGGTCACCGCACCCTTCGGCGACACCAGCGTGATGCTGTCACCAGCGTGCAGCGAGAGCTGGTCGGCAAGCCTGCGGCCTATGGTAACGCCCTGCCCCTCATCGAAGCCGTCGAGCGAGCCCTGTTTGATATTCTTGGCGATTGAGGTGAGATTGTTGAGATCGTCGGCACGAATGCCGCGAATGAAAACGCCGGCCGCATTGAAAGGCGACGATCCAAGGCCTTGGCCATCCACGACGGGGGCTGCCAGCCGCACCCCCGCGACCTGGCTGATGCGTTCGGCCACATCCTTCCAATCGGTGAGCGGCGATTCCAGCGGTTGTACCAGAAGGTGTCCGTTGAGTCCGAGAATCTTGTCCAGCAATTCCTTGCGGAAGCCATTCATCACGGCCATGACGATAATCAGCGTGGCCACTCCGAGCATGATGCCGAGGAAGGAGAACCCGGCGATGACGGAGATAAAACCTTCCTTGCGACGTGCCCGCAGATAGCGTCCAGACAGCAGCCATTCGAATGGCGCGAAAGGAGGGGTTCGAATTGGCTCGCTCATGGATTCATCCATACCCGGATTTTCACACGATTCGGGCTAATTGTAGCCGCGCCGACTTATATCGACGCTGCGGCGGTGGATAAATCGTTACGAACTCAGGCGCGCCACGACATCGGCCGGACCGAGATTTTCACGCGCTCCATCGCTGCGCCGCTTCAGCTCGAGCTTGCCTTCGGCGAGACCTTTCGGGCCAACCAGAATCTGCCAGGGAATGCCGATCAAGTCCGCGGCCGCGAACTTGGCGCCGGCGCGCTGGTCGGTATCGTCGTAAAGCACCTCGATGCCTTTGGCAGTCAACTCGCGGTAAAGCCCCTCGCAGGCAGCGTCGGTGTCCTCGGCGCCCTGCTTCAAATTCAGGATCGCCGCCCTAAACGGGGCGACTGCTTCCGGCCATTTGATGCCGGCGTCGTCGTGACAAGCCTCGATGATCGCCCCGACCAGACGAGAAACGCCGACACCGTAGGAGCCGCCATGGATCGGCACCTCGGCGCCGTCAGCGCCGGCGACCATAGCCTTCATCGAATCGGAGTATTTGGTTCCGAAGTAGAAGATCTGTCCGACCTCGATACCACGCGTCTGCAGTTTCTTTTCGCTCGGTACTTCGCGGTCGAAGCGATCTGAGTTGTGGACGTCTTCAGTCGCGGCATAGACCGAGGTCCATTGCTCGATGATCGGGGTAAGATCGCCCTCATAGTCGATCTCCTCACCAGGCACCGGCAAGTTGAGCACCTCTTTGTCGCAATACACCGCGGACTCGCCGGTCTCCGCGAGCACAATGAATTCGTGGCTGAGATCGCCGCCGATCGGACCCGTCTCCGCGCGCATCGGGATCGCCTTCAACCCCATACGCGCGAAAGTTCGTAAGTAGGCCACGAACATCTTGTTGTAGGAACGACGCGCCGCCGCCTCGTCGATGTCGAACGAATAGGCATCCTTCATCAGAAATTCGCGGCCGCGCATGACGCCGAAACGGGGACGCTGCTCGTCACGGAATTTCCACTGGATGTGATAGAGATTAAGCGGCAGGCCTCTGTACGATTTGACGTAAGCGCGGAAAATCCCAGTGATCATTTCCTCATTGGTCGGGCCATAAAGCAGCTCCCGCTTGTGCCGGTCGGTGAGTCGAAGCATTTCCGGACCGTAGGCATCATAGCGGCCGCTCTCGCGCCAGAAGTCCGCCAGCTGCAGCGTGCGCATCAATAGCTCCAGCGCACCGGCACGGTTCTGTTCCTCGCGAACGATCTGCTCGAT
>VAZS01000317.1 GCA_005884855.1 Alphaproteobacteria bacterium
TACCCGCCCCCGGCATTAAGGATCAAGAGTTGTCCGTAGCTGCGGAAGGGACCGGCATAAACAACCCAGCCATCACACGGTGTTGTGACTTGGGAGCCGGGCCGGCTAGCCAAGGAAATGCCTTTTTCAAAGCCACCGACGCCGTCGGAACCGCCAAAATCGCGAATCTTGCTCCCATTAACCGGCATCGCGAATAAACCCTTGGCGGAGGCAAAAGCAATCGCCGGGCTCAGCCGGGCAGAATCCTTGAGCATCGCCGCGTTCGGCTTGCCGTTGGCAGCAGGCACGCCCTGGAGGCTCGCGGTAGCAGCCGCCCTGGCGGCGCTCTTCAGATCCTGCTCCATTTTCGCAATCAGGCCCTGCAGGCTGTCGACCTGCCTGGAAAGTGCGATGGCGCGCGCGCTTTCCGTTTCCATGTCTTTTTCGATCGAACTCTGCTGGTGCTGCCGCTCCTCGACAAGCGCGGCGAGCCGGATCTGGTCAGCGCCGAGCTTGTCGCGATCCAGCGCAAGACTGTTCCGCTCAGTCGCGATCGCCTTCCTAATCGTGACCAGCTCCGAGAGTTCGCCGGTCAGTTTTTCGGCACGTCCGCGCAGTTCGGGCACTACGGAGCCGAGCAGCATCGCTGTGCGAAGCGATTGCAGCGCGTCGTCCGGCCTTACCAGCAACGCCGGCGGCGTGCGCCGTCCCGCGCGTTGCAGGGCAGCGAGCACCTCGACGATCTCGGACCGGCGCGAATCCAGCGAACCGCGGATTTGCTGCTCGCGCGAATCGAGCGGGCGCAGCCGCGCCTCGGCATCGGCGATACTGGTCTCGACACCGCGCACTTGCGCAGCGATGTCGATCAGCTGCGCATTTAGCTTGCTGCGGTCCTGACCGATCGCCGCGATATCGGCCTTAAACTTTGCCTGCGACTCCGCCGAGCTCTTTTGCTGGATGCGCGCGGCCTCGAGTTCCTGCTCGCGCTGCTTGATGGCCTCGGGCGCAGCGGTTGTGCTTTGTGGTGCCGCGGTTGCGAGCTGCGCCGAAACAGGCGTGAGGCTCATCGCCGCGAAGCTCGCGGAGAACAGCGCCTCCAAAAGCGAAATACGTACGGAAGAAGGCCAGCCGCGGCCGATGGTGTCCAGATACGAATGGAGGTTCCGCGTTGGTTGCATCTAAGGGTCGGCGCTCTCTTAAGGCTTGCGCAAGCGCGGGTTAGGCGCGGTGATAAGGGTGACCCGACAAGATGGTCGCGGCCCGATAGATCTGTTCCAGAAGCATGATGCGGACCATTTGATGGGGCCAGGTCGCGGAGCCGAACGCCATCATCAGCTTTGCCTTGCGCCGCAATTCGGGCGAAAGTCCGTCCGCGCCGCCGATTACGAAAATAGTGTTGGCGACCTGCTGGTCGCGCCAGCGGCCAAGATGCCCTGCAAAAGCCGTGCTGTCGATATTGTCACCGCGCTCATCCAGCGCCACGATGACGGATTTGGCTGGGATAGCGGCAAAGATCGCCGCTGCTTCCTCCCTCATCCGGGTGGCGGCGTCGCCTGCGCGGCTTTCGGGAATTTCTCGGATTTCGAGACCGCGAAACCCGAGCTTGCGCCCGATGTCATCGAACCGCTCGCGATAATGGTCGCTCAGTTCCCGCTCCGGGCCCCGTTTCAGCCGGCCGATTGAAATGACGACGAGGTGCATAGTCCGAATTTCGGGAAGGCGTGACCTCGGCCGTCCGAGGGTGCGAGCCGGTTTGCCGCAGAAATCGCGCTACATCAACAACGACGGAGTACCAACAACCACGGAGTATTTTATCGCGAGTGCGTGAGGTCACACCCATACGCGGCCGCATCTCGCGCAAGCGCCTAAGCCGTTCCCAGCTCGGCTCGATCGATCAGATCGCCTTTGCCGCCGTCGGGCCCTGCGTCCACAATTTTTCCAGATTGTAGAACTCGCGCACCTCGGGTCTGAATACGTGAACGATCACGTCACCGGAATCGATCAGCACCCAATCGCAATTGGGCAAGCCCTCGATGTGGATGGCTTTGATCCCGGTTTCCTTCAGTCCCTTGGTGACGTTTTCCGCAATCGCGCCGACGTGCCGGTTGACCCGGCCTGAGGTGACGATCATGTAATCGGAAAATGCAGATTTGCCGCGAAGGTCGATGGTGACGGTTTCTTCCGCCTTCATATCGGCGAGGCGGGAGAGGATCATATTCAGCGTCTTGTCGGCGTCGGGTTGCGCCTTCAAGGCCGCAGCGGGTGTCGATGTTTTACGGGTCTTGGGTAAAACAGACTTGGACAATACAGATGTGGCCAGGGACCATTCCTTTCACTGTATCGCGAGCGCCGAATCCTTGAGTCGCCCGCGGGTTATAGTAGACATGTGGGGTTAACGGTTTCAATATTCCAGTGATGCTTACGCACTCACTTCGGCTTCCAGCTCCCATCCGGGTTCCGCAGTCCGGTCGAGGACAAATTCAACTTCATGCCCGTGAGAAACACCCAGGCTGGCGCGCGCAGGTCAGCCAGCATCCCCGCCTGGTTTTCCGGCACGCGATAGCGGGCCAGCGCCTGGGCTGCGGGCGCGGCAAGCGCGCGAAAACTTTGCGGTGGCCGGTCGATCACGGCAATCGGCACCTCTGATGCCATGCGGCGCCAGTCTTGCCAGTGGTGAAATTGCGCGAGATTATCGGCGCCCATGATCCAGACGAGGCGCAGCCCGGGAAGGCGACGGCGCAGGTACGTTATGGTCTCGACGGTATATTGGATTCCAATGACGGATTCGAGACAGCTGATGTCGATGCGCGGATCGCGTGCCATCCGGCGCGCGGCCTCGGCGCGCTGTTCGAGCGTGCGCAAAGCCCCGTGTTCCTTGAGCGGATTGCCAGGGGTTACCAGCCACCACACCCTGTCAAGCTGTAGCCGCTTGATGGCAAACAGGGTGATCGCGCGATGCGCCTCGTGCGGCGGATTGAATGAGCCGCCGAGCAGGCCGATGCGCATCCCCTCGGCATGAAGCGGAATCGCTTGAGTGGCGGATTTCGTCACAGCCGAAGCCAACTTCATGTGAGCCAACCGCGCGCGCGGCTCTTGGCTTGAACACGCTTTTGCGTTCACGGCCGCGTCTGCCCGGTGCCGTGGACGCGGTATTTGAAGCTGGTCAGTTGCTCAGCCCCGACCGGACCTCGGGCGTGAAATCTGCCGGTGGCGATGCCGATCTCGGCGCCGAACCCGAATTCCCCGCCATCGGCGAACTGTGTCGATGCGTTATGCAGCACGATTGCGGAATCGACCTCATCGAGGAACCTGCGCGCGGTGGCTTCGTCTTCGGTTACGATCGCATCGGTGTGATGCGAACCGTGATTGTGAATATGCGCGATCGCCTCATCGAGCCCATCGACCACCTTGGCGGCGATGATCGCGTCTTCGTATTCGGTGTCCCAGTCCTCGTCAGTCGCCGGCTTTACCCTGGAGTCGGTTTGCTGCACGGCGTCGTCGCCGCGCACCTCGCACCCGGCGTCGATCAGCATTTGCACCAGCGGCTTCAGGGCGGTCGAAGCGCCGGCGCGATCGACCAGCAGGGTTTCGGCCGCGCCGCAGACGCCGGGCCGGCGCATCTTGGCGTTCAGCACGATCGACTTCGCCATTTCGAGATTGGCGGCACGATCGATATAAACGTGATTGACGCCTTCCAGATGCGCGAACACCGGCACGCGCGCCTCGGCTTCGACACGCGCGACCAGGCTCTTGCCGCCGCGCGGCACGATCACGTCGACTGCGCCGTTTAGTCCGCTCAGCAGCAGACCCACGGCGGCGCGGTCACGGCTCGGCACCAGGGTGATGGCGGCCTCAGGCAGATCAGCTTGCCGCAGTCCCTGCACGAGAGCGTCGTGGATGGCGCGGCAGGAGCGAAAGCTATCCGAGCCGCCGCGCAAAATCACAGCATTGCCGGATTTAAGGCAGAGCACGCCGGCGTCTGCGGCGACGTTGGGGCGGCTTTCGAAGATTACGCCGATCACGCCGAGCGGCACCCGCACCCGCTCGATGACCATCCCGTTCGGCCGTTGCCAGCTCTCGGTGACGACCCCGATCGGATCGGCAATCTCGCGCACGGTCGCGATAGCGCCTGGTTTTTCTGATCGGCGGGAGCAAGCGCCAAGACCCGTGCGGCGGCGCGCGCGCGCTTGCCGAGCTCGGCCATCATGGCTTGCAGATCGGCGCTTCCGTCGACGGCTTTCAGCGGCGCGGACATATCGGTTCCAGCTTCAGTTAAGATGATGTCCTAGCACGGAAATCGTCGTTCTGCGAACTGCGGTGCGGGCATGGCTGGGGACGGCAGGCTTGCAGGCCCTCGGTTAACGAGGTCCCTGTGAACTAGGCCATTGGCCTAGCTCTGGGAAAGGGCGCCGCTTGGCCCGACCACGAGATCGTCGCGGTGAATCATTTCGGCGCGACCGCTGACGCCAAGAATAGTCATCACATCCGGCGACGAGCGGCCGCGGATTTTCTCGGCGTCCTCGGCATCATAGGCGACCAGGCCACGGCCGATCTCGTGGGTGTCGGGACCGCGCACCACCACGGCATCGCCACGCGCGAACTGCCCGTCTACCCGGATCACGCCGGCCGGCAACAGGCTCTTGCCCGCGCGCAGCGCGTTCACCGCGCCGGCGTCGATGGTCAGCGTGCCTTTTGGCTCCAGCGATCCCGCGATCCAGCGCTTGCGTGCGGTTACAGGATTGGCCGGGGTCAGAAACCAGGTGCAGCGCCCGCCATCTGATATCGCCTGCAGCGGGTGCTCGATCTTGCCGGACGCAATCAGCATATGCGTGCCCGCGGTCGTTGCGATTTTCGCCGCCTCGATCTTGGTCCGCATGCCGCCGCGCGACAGTTCGGATTCCGCCGCGCCCGCCATCGATTCGATCTCCGAGGTGACGCTCTCAACGAGGGGAATGAATTTTGCATTCGGGTTGACGGCCGGCGGAGCGTCGTAGAGCCCGTCGATATCCGACAGCAGGATCAAAAGATCTGCGCTGGTCATGGTAGCGACGCGGGCCGCGAGACGATCGTTATCGCCGTACCGGATTTCGTTGGTGGCAACCGTGTCGTTCTCGTTGATCACCGGCACCGCGCGCCATTCCAGCAGCTTGGCGATGGTCGAGCGCGCATTGAGATAGCGCCGTCGCTCTTCGGTGTCCTGCAAGGTGACCAGGATCTGGCCGGCGCCGATGCCGTGATGGCCCAGCACCTCCGACCAGATTCGCGCCAGCGAGATTTGCCCCACTGCCGCGGCGGCCTGGCTTTCCTCGAGCTTGAGCGCTCCGCGCGGCAATTTGAGACGGCTGCGTCCGAGCGCGATCGAACCGGAGGACACGATCAAGAGTTCGCGACCCTCGCCGTGCAGCCTGGCGAGGTCGTCGGCCAGCGCCGCGAGCCACGAGGCGCGCACTTCGCCGGCGTCGGAATCGATCAGCAGGGATGATCCGACCTTGACGACGATGCGGCGGAATTGCTCGAGACTTGGGCGGGCCATGGGGAAAGCATCAATTGTTTTGCCGTCATTGCGAGGCAAGCGTAGCAAT
>VAZS01000318.1 GCA_005884855.1 Alphaproteobacteria bacterium
AAGGCAACGGGGTTCCGCGAAAGCGCAGCGCGGCGCAAAACTGCAGCTTGTTGGCGGGCGATCCAGCGCGGGCGGCGTTCCTGAAATGGTTTCCAGCCGCTGGCCTCGCTTCGCGCCATGTACGGTGGACGCGAGTAGCCCGCGCGCATAGGGGTGAATCGGCGAGCGCACGATTTGGCTAAGCGTGCCCTGCTCGACGATTTGACCGGCATACATCACCCCGACGCGATCGCAGATTTCGGTTGCAACGCCGATATCGTGCGTAACAAAAATGACCGACATGCCGAAGTCGCGCTGCAGCTCGCGCAGCAGCAGCAGGATCTGGATTTGCACCGTGGCATCGAGCGCCGTGGTCGGCTCATCGGCGAGAAGAATCCTGGGCTTGCACGACAGCGCCAGCGCGATCATCGCGCGCTGCCGCATGCCGCCGGACATCTCGTGAGGATAGGCATCGAGCCGGCGTTTGGCCGAGGGAATTCGCACCACTTCCAGCATTTCCAGCGCGCGAGCCAGCGCATCGGAATGGCTCTTGCCTTCGTGCCGCATCACCGTCTCCGCAATCTGGGACCCGATAGTATAGACGGGATCGAGCGCAAGCGCCGGTTCCTGGAAGATCATCGAAACTGTTTGACCACGAAACGCCGAGAGCTGTTCATCATCAAGCGCCAGCACGTCGCGCCCGAGAACTTGAACGCTCCCGGAGATTTGCGTGCGTTTCTTCGGTAACAGCCGCATCAGCGCACGCAACGTGACACTCTTGCCCGAGCCGGATTCGCCCAGCAAACCCAGCACTTCGCCCTCGCCTAGCGAGAGACTGAGATCGTTGACCGCGTACACGGTACGCTCGCCCGTGAAGCGAATGTTAAGGTTGCGGATCTCGACCAGGTTGGTCATGCGAATGCCGGCACTCGCTCGTGGAAAGCCGTGGCGCGCTGGAACGCCGCGCCGATCCGCAGCAACATAGCTTCATCGAACGAGCGCCCGATTAGCTGCATGCCAACCGGCAGGCCGCGGCGGGTGGATCCGGCCGGTATCGCCAGCGATGGCACTCCGAGATAATTGATCGCGCGGGTAAACCGCGTCAGCCGCTGGATCACGGCTTCCGCGTCCGGGCTGTTGCCAATGTCGCTCTCGACAATGGTGGGAGCGGCGACAGGCGCCACCGGCGCGATGACAGCATCGAGGCCGGCGACCGCCGCGTTATGCGCGGCCAATGCCGAGCCGCGCCAGCGCATCGCTTCGAGATAGGACACGCCCGGGATCGCAAGCCCGTTCTGCAGACGCATCAGAACCTGCGGACCATAATCCTGCGGTCGCTCGATCAGCCAGCGCTTGTGAAACGCGGCCGCTTCGACGGCGAGCACAAGCTGGCAGGCGGCTGTGAGCTGACGCTGGTCCGGCAGTTCGACCTGAACGATGTCCGCACCTTCGCGCCTGAACACCGCGATTGTCTCGTCCAGGATTCCAGCCACTTCGGCATCGAGATCGTCGACGTAAAAGGCGCTGGGCACGCCGATGCGCAGGCCTTTGATCGGTTGTCGAGTCGCGGCCGCATAATCCGGGACCGGCCCGGCGAAGGTGGTGGGGTCTTCCGGGTCCGCGCCCGCCATCAGCCCTAGCAGCAGCGCGCAATCCTCAGCCGAGCGCGCGAGCGGCCCGACGGTGTCGAGCGACTGCGATAGCGGCATCGCCCCGGCGCGGCTGATCAGGCCATAGGTCGTCTTCAGCCCGGTGACGCCGCAGAAATGCGCGGGCAGCCGGATCGAGCCGCCGGTATCCGATCCCAGCGCCGCAAAGGTGAGCCGCGCCGCGACCGCCGCGCCCGATCCCGAGGACGAGCCGCCAGTGATGTGATCGACGGCAAACGGATTGTGCACCGCTCCGTAATGGCTGTTGTGGCCGGTTGGTCCGTATGCGAACTCGGCCATCTGCAGCGAACCGAGCCGAATCGTGCCTGCGTCCTTGAGACGCTGCAAGGCCGTCGACGTCGTGGTTGCAACGAAATCGCGGCGGATCTGGGAACCGCAGGTGACCACGCGGCCGGCGTCATAATACATGTCCTTGTGCGCGATCGGCACGCCGTGCAACACGCCCGCTGACTTGCCTTTTGCCAGCGCCGCATCGGCGATGTCGGCAGCCGCCAGCGCTGCTTCCGCCTCGATCGCCATAAACGCATTGAGGCGGGGTTGCCACTTCGCGATCCGCTCCAGGCAGGACTGAGTCACTTCGCGCGACGAGAACTGTTTTTTTGCGATCGCCTGCGCAACGGCCGTCAGCGAGAGCAATGCCGGTACCGCGCTCATTTCGATCCTTTCGCGAGTTGGACCATAACAAAGCTCGCAGGCTCCAGGTCGAGCGGCAGCGTGCCCGCGACCGCGGCAAAACCCTCGAAGGCTGGACCGATGGAATTGGCGATACGCGTCGCGACCTCGGGGCTGACAGGCACTCCCGCGACATCAGCCATGGCCTTGATCTCTTTCGCTGTCGGTCTAGTCCCGGTCTCTCACCTGCGCACACCGGCTCCGCGAATGGACAGCGGGTGTGAAATCGGCAGCCGCTTGGTGGATCGATCGGATTAGGTGGATCGCCCGAAATCGGCGGCGTCTGGGTCCTATTATCGGGATCGGAAGATGGCATCGCCGCCAGCAGCGCGCGGGTATATGGATGCGCCGGCGCATCCCAAACCCGATCCACCGGCCCAAGCTCGACGACTTCGCCGAGATACATCACCACGACGCGGTCCGAAATATAACGCACGACGTGAAGGTCATGGCTAATGAAAAGATAGGTCAGCCCGAACTCGCGTTTGAGATCGACCAGCAGGTTGAGCACCTGCGCCTCGACAGACTTGTCGAGCGCCGATACCGCTTCGTCCAGAATCAGCAGACGGGGCGAAAGTGCGAGAGCGCGCGCGATGTTGACGCGCTGGCGCTGCCCGCCGGAAATCTCGTGCGGATAACGATTGGCGAAGGTTTCCGGCCGTAATCCGACTTTGCCCAACAACTCGCGCGCAAGCGCACGCGCCGCAGCATCAGCCATGCCGTGAACTTTCGGTCCGAACGCGATCGTTTCTTCCACAGTCAGGCGCGGATTGAGCGAGGCATAGCTGTCCTGAAACACCATCTGCATGCCGCGACGAAGCTCGCGCAAGGACAGCGCACGACCGACTTGCATACCGTCGTAGATGATGTCTCCGGCGTCGCGCTTCATCAGGTGCATTAGCAGTCGAGCAGTGGTTGATTTGCCGCAGCCGGACTCGCCGACGATCCCGAGCGTTTCGCCTTTGGCAATGGCGAACGACACATCATCGACCGCACGAACAGTTTTGCGCGCGCCGAACAGATCGCCCCGCACCGGGAAATGCTTTGTCAGGCCGTTGACCTGCAGCAGCGGCTGCGCGGCACCACCGCGGTCTTGCATCTTCTCAAGCGTGCCGAGCGCCGGGGCGATGGGGTTCATGGCGTCAATTCCGGATGTCCATGGCGCTGCGCATGCCGTCGCTGAGCAAGTTGAAGCAGATGGAAACCGTAAAGATCATCAGACCAGGCAACGCCGCCACCCACGCATTGACATAGATCGCGGTGCGCAGCGTGTTGAGCATCAGGCCCCATTCCGGTTCCGGCGGCTTGGTGCCGAGGCCGAGGAACGACAAGCCGGCCGCGAGGATCATGGAGACCGAGATCAGCCCGGTGGCGTACACGAAGATCGGGCCCAATACATTTCCGAGCATGTGCACGCGCATGATCGTGAAGGGACCGGCTCCCGAGGCGCGCGCCGCCTCGACGAAATCCATGTTGCGCACGCCTGTGGTGACGCTCTCGGCCACTCGGGTGATCTGCGGGACGAATACGATGGTGAGTGAAACGATCGAGTTGATGATCCCCGCGCCGAGCGCTCCTGAAATGGCGATCGCCAGCAGCACGGATGGAAACGCATAGAATACGTCGACAGTGCGCATGATCGCGGTATTGAGCTTGCCGCCGACGTAGCCTGCCACCACCCCGAGCGACGTCCCAATACCGAAGGCAAGGATCACAGGCAGGATGCCGATGATCAGCGACAACCGTCCGCCATAAATCAGGCGCGACAGCATGTCCCGGCCGAGTTCATCGGTGCCGAGCGGAAAGCCTGATGTTCCGATATGACGAAGGCGGCGGATCATCGAACCCTGATAAGGATCGGCGAGCCCGAGCCAGGGGGCTGCTAGCGCAGAAAGAAAGATCAGCGCCAGAACGCAGGCGCAGGCCATGCTGACCTTGTCGCGCAGAATCCGCCGCCCCACCGTCGTCCAATAGCCGCGCATTCTCGCCGCGGGCACCGACCCCAGGGCCGGGTCCACGAGCGCGCTGGTGGGGCTGATACTCACTTGCTCAGCCCCGTTTGATGCGCGGATCGATCGCGGCCTGCGCGATATCGACCATGAGATTGAGCAAGACAAAAAACAGCGCCAGCACCAGAATCGTACCCTGCAGCAACGGCAGATCGCGCTGGAAGATCGCCGAGTTGAGCAGCAGCCCCGAGCCCGGCCAGGAGAACACCGTTTCGATCAGGATGGAACCGCCGAGCATGTAACCGAGCTGCAGGCCCATCACCGCCAGCGCGGTGGGCGCTGCATTTTTGATGACATGGCGGAAAACATGGATCTCGCGCAGGCCCTTGGCCCTCAAGGCTTGGACGAAGTCCTGGCTCAATATATCCCCGGTCAACGCCCGAATGGTGCGGGTAACGATCCCCATCGGAATCGCCGCGGTAGTGATCGCGGGCAGGATCAGATAACGCGTGTGCTGCCAGTCCCATCCCCACGCGCCGGAGCCGCCCGGTCCGGCGCCGACCGCCGGCAACCAGTTCAACTGCACCGAAAAGATGATGACCAGCACCATGCCGAGCCAGTAATGCGGCAGGGAGACGCCCGCGATCGCAATCGAGGTGGCGACCTTGTCGATCCAGGTGTCGCGGAAGTAGCCTGCGATCAGGCCGAAGAATAATCCCAGCGCGAACCCGATCGAGGCTGCGGCGATTGCCAACGTCACAGTGTTGCCGACTGCGCGCATGACTTCCGTCAGTACCGGGCGTCCGGTGGCGATGGATTGGCCGAGATCGCCGTTGACCGCCTTCCACAGCCAGATTCCGAACTGGACCGGTAGCGGACGATCGAAGCCGTAGGCGATGCGCAATTGGTTCGCGAGTTCCTGCGATGCATCCGCCGGCAGCACTGCGACCAGGGGATCTCCGGGCGTGATGTGAACCAGCATGAAACATACCAGCGCCACGCTGATGACGATCGGGATCACATAGAAAATGCGTCTGGTGACATAGGCGAGCACGTATCACCTTCAGCTAGCTATCGTGAGCTCCGCTGTTCGTCATGGCCGGGCTTGTCCCGTGCAAGGCCAGCCATGACGCACAGGGCGCAAGCCCGCCGACTAGGGCGTCATGGAAATCGGCGAGAAATCGACAAACCAGCTCTTCGGCTGGACAAAGCCCTTGATTTTCGAGCTCATGGCGCGAGGTGCGACGTCATGGGCCACATACAGGAACGCTGCGTCGTCGACGGAAGCCGCATGCAGATCGGCCAGCGCCTTGTCCCGCTCCGCCGGATCGAAGGTCTGCCGCGCCTTGGAAACCAGCTCGTCGAATTTAGGATTGTTGATGAAGCCCCAGTTGTTCGAAACCGGCGGCGCCATTGAGGATTGAAGAAAGCGCACCAGCGCAAAGAACGGGTCCATCGCCGCATAGGTGACGTTGGTCGCGTTGGCGCCGTTGGCGGATGGATCCTTGGCGCCGCGCCGCCAGTTGGTAAACAGTGTATTCCATTCGATCACGTCGAGCTGGACGTCGAAATAGCATTCGGCCAGCGCCTGCTGCAGATACTCGTTCATCGGTAATGGCAGCATCTGGCCGGAGCCCGAGGCCGAGGTCTGGACCTTGACCGCCAATTTCTTGCCGGGACCGTATCCCGCTTCCTGCATCAGCTTCTGCGCGGACGGCTTGTCATACTTGATCTGGAAGCTCGGGTTGCCGCGCCAGGGG
>VAZS01000319.1 GCA_005884855.1 Alphaproteobacteria bacterium
CTTTGAAAGGCGTCACGTTTTGCGTTGCGCAACCATGAAAAGCCGCCGGAATGGGAACAGCGTTTGGCCCTGAGAATTCGGCTGGTAGGCTTTCGCGACCCGCTCGCCATAGGCCGCCTCGAACGCTGCTTTGTCCTGGCCCTCAAGCGCGTCCAGATATCGGGTCAACCAGGTGCCCTTGGTCCATTCCTTGACCGGATTCTCGCCTTCCAGAATCTGCAGATATTCCGTCTCCCAGAGATCGATGTTTTCGGACTGCGGCGCCAACAGCGCATGATAAAATCCGGGCTCCTCGACCGGCGGCGGCGTTATCAGATACTCCAGTTTGCGACGCCAAGGACCGCTCAAAGCGGTTTCCGCGATGAGCAAATGCGAAGGCGCGCCGAAGTTGCGCGGCATCTGCACCGCGAGGATGCCGCCGGGCTCGACTTTTTCCATCAGCAAAGGAAACACAGTTTCATGATCGGGCAGCCAATGCAGTGCCGCGTTGGAATAGATCACGTCATATTTCCGCGCAGGCTGCCATGACCCGAGATCCTGATGCAGCCATTCGATGTCAGGAGCCGCTTTCTTTCCTGCGGCGACCATTTCGGCGGAGCCTTCCACGCCGATCACGACGGCGTCCGGCCATCTCTCCTTGATCAACTTCGTGACGTTGCCGGCACCGGCGCCAAGATCGGCCACGCTTCGCACCGGGAAATCCGGAATCCGCATCAGCAGGTCCACCGCTGGTCTCAATCGATGACCGGAAAACTTCAGGTACTGCTGCGGATTCCATACCATCGAGTTTTCTTCTTCCTTTGAGGGGCTTACAGTACCTGACATGCATGCTTGTTGCTAACGCGAGAAAGTCTTCGAACATGGAGCTCGATCTCAAGTCCAAGATCGCCGTGGTGAGTGGAGCCAGTACCGGGATTGGCCGCGCCATAGCAAAGGCACTCGCGCTGGAGGGGGTACGCGTGCTCGCGGTCGCCAGGCGCAGGGATCTGCTTGAGGAGCTTGCGCGGGAGGTCCACGGCGCGGCAGGCGCCGTGGTCCCGTTGGCGCAAGACATCATGCAGGAGGATGCCGCAAAAAAGCTGGCCGCCGCCGCGATCGCTGAACTCGGTCACGTCGATATATTGGTCAACAATGCCGGCGGCAGCAGGCCCTTGCCGCTGGATGCGCCTGACAGCGATTGGGACGAAGCCATTTCGTTGAATTTCACGCGCTATCGGCAGGTCACGCATGCGCTGCTGCCGCAAATGATCGAACGTCGATGGGGACGCATCATCAACATCACGGGCAAGTCCGAACCGGAGGGGCTTAATGCGGCATTCGCAGCCAAGGCTGCGGTACATGCCTGGGCAAAAGGCTTGTCCCGCGAAATCGGACGGCACGGCATTACTGTCAATTGCATTCCGCCCGGCCGGATCATGAGTGAGCAAATTCGGCGCAACTATCCGGAAGACTATCGAGAGCATTTTGCCGAGGAAGAAATCCCGGTGGGCTATTGGGGCGAACCCGAGGACCTCGCAGCGCTGGCCGTATTCCTCGCCTCCCCGCTTGCACGGTACGTGACCGGCACGGTGATTCCCGTCGATGGCGGGCTTCGCCGCTATCAGTTCTAGCGCATATTCATTTTCACCCGTTGGCTAGATCCCCGAGACGCCGCCAAGCCGTTACGTAACCTGTCGATTATTCCATCTGGAAACTCAGATTCTTGATTTGAAATGATCCGGTTTCGGGTCCAGCATCCGTCCATAAGGGCGGGCTCGAACGCCTAATACAGGGAGAAACGATGGCAAGCCTCACAATCAACGGCAAAGCTTTTGACGTCGACGTCGAACCGGATACCCCATTGCTATGGGCTATCCGGGAAAATATCGGCCTGACCGGTACAAAATACGGTTGCGGCATTGCACAATGCGGCGCCTGCACCGTCCATATCGATGGCGTCGCGATGCGTTCTTGCGGCGTGGTAGTCAGCGAAGCTGTTGGCAAGCAAATCACCACGATTGAGGGGCTCGCGCCCGCCGGCGCCCTGGATAAGGTGCAGCAGGCCTGGATCGCCAATGACGTTCCGCAATGCGGTTACTGCCAAAGCGGCATGATCATGGCGGTGGCAGCGCTTCTCAAGGAAAAGCCGAAGCCGACCGACAAGGACATCGACGAAGCCATCACAAATATCTGCCGCTGCGGCACCTTCCAGCAGGTGCGCGAGGCGATCCACGCCGCCGCGAACGCTTGAGAGGCACGCCATGAACCATATGCCCACCCTGAATCGCCGTGCCTTTGTCATTGGCACCGCCACGGCAGGCGCCGGCCTCGCGCTTGGTCTCGACATTCCGTTCGGCGGCCCCACCGTGGTGCGCGCCGCCGATGGCTCGCCGGAAATCAACGCCTGGGTCGTGATCCGGCCCGACGACACGGTTGTCATTCGCATTGCACGTTCGGAAATGGGTCAAGGCACCCTCACCGGGCTCGCCCAACTTGTCGCTGAAGAACTCGAATGCGACTGGTCGAAAGTGACGACCGAATATCCGACGCCGGGACAGAGCGTGGCCCGCAAGCGCGCCTGGGGAGATTTTTCGACGGGAGGCAGCCGCGGCATCCGAACCTCCCAGGAATATGTGCGCAAGGGCGGAGCCACCGCGCGCACGATGCTGATCCAGGCCGCGGCCAATGAATGGAAGGTGCCGGCTTCCGAATGCACCGCCGCCAACAGCGTCATTACCCACACGCCGTCCGGACGCACCACAACTTACGGCAAGGTGGTCGAGGCGGCCGCCAGGCTCGAACCGCCGGCCGATGTAAAGCTGAAGGATCCAAAGGACTGGAAGCTTGCCGGCAAAGCGCTCAAACGGCTCGATACCGCGGACAAGACCACTGGCAAGATGACCTATGGCATCGACATCAAATTGCCGGGGATGCTGAACGCGGCAATCAAGGACTGCCCGGTGTTCGGCGGCAAATTGAAAAGCTTCGACGAAGCCAAAGTCACGGGCATGAAGGGCGTCAAGAAAGTGGTACAGGTCAACGATCACGCTGTCGCGGTCGTTGCCGACACCTGGTGGCACGCCAAGTCCGCGCTCGATGCGCTGCCGATCGTTTGGGACGAGGGCGAAAATGCCAAGGTCTCGAGCGAGTCGATCGCGAAATGGCTCGAGGAAGGCCTCGATGCGTCGCAGCCGGCCTTCATCGGCAATCAGAATGGCGATGCCAAAGCTGCCGTCGCGAGCGCCGCCAAGAAAGTCGAAGCTGTTTACAATTATCCCTACCAGAACCACGCCACCATGGAGCCGTTGAATGCGACGGCGCTCTATACGGCGGACAAATGCGACGTCTGGTGCGGAACGCAAAACGGAGAAGCCGCATTCGCCGCGACGCTCGAAGCCTCCGGTCTGCCGGCAGACAAATGCGAAGTGCACAAACTGATCCTCGGCGGCGGCTTCGGTCGCCGTGGCCAGACCGATTATGTCCGGCAGGCTGTAGCCATTGCCAAGCAAATGCCGGGCACGCCGATCAAACTGTTGTGGTCGCGCGAAGAGGACATGCAGCACGGCACCTATCATCCAGTCACGCAATGCAAATTGACCGGCGCCTTCGATGCCGACAACAATCTGACGGCGCTGCAGATCCGGATCTCAGGGCAATCCATTCTGTTCAAGCTGCGGCCTGAGGCATTGGTCAACGGCATGGATCCGGCCGCTTTCCAGGGCCTCAATGCCAGCGGCGAAGCGGGGATCGGATATTCGCTTCCCAATCTTCTGGTCGAGCATTCGATGCGCAACCCTCACGTTCCCCCCGGCTTCTGGCGCGGAGTCAATATCAACCAGAACGCGATCTATCTC
>VAZS01000320.1 GCA_005884855.1 Alphaproteobacteria bacterium
CGCATCGACCTCAAGCGCGCTCAGGGCGTTGTCGGCAATCGTGCGGTCGATCGACGCGGCGTCCGCAGCCGAGGCAAAATCCCTCACCCGCCGTAACAGCCGCCCAGCGATGCGTGGCGTGCCGCGGGCGCGGCGCGCGATTTCGTTGGCGCCGTCCGGCGTCATGCCGATCTTGAGAACGCGGGCGCCGCGCCTGACAATCTTTTCCAGCTCTTCTTCAGTGTAAAAATTCAGCCGCACCGGGATCCCGAAGCGGTCGCGCAGCGGATTGGTCAACAGTCCGGCGCGCGTGGTAGCGCCCACCAGCGTGAATTTTGCAAGTTCGATCTTGACCGAGCGCGCCGCCGGTCCCTCGCCGATCATCAGGTCGAGCTGAAAATCCTCCATCGCCGGATACAGCACTTCCTCGACCGCCGGGCTGAGGCGATGGATTTCATCGATGAACAGCACGTCGCGCTCTTCGAGATTGGTCAAGAGCGCCGCGAGATCGCCGGCCTTTGCAATCACCGGTCCGGAGGTGGCGCGAAACCCGACCCCGAGTTCGCGCGCGACGATCTGAGCCAGCGTGGTCTTGCCGAGGCCGGGTGGACCAACGAACAGCACGTGATCGAGCGCCTCGCCGCGCTTGCGGGCAGCCTCGATGAACACCGAGAGGTTGGCGCGCGCCTGCGCTTGACCGACGAATTCCGACAGCAACTGCGGACGCAGCGCGGTATCGGGCGCATCCTCGCTGCGGCGCTCGGGAGCAACGATGCGGGACGGCGGATTCACTTCGCCAGCTCCTTCAGGCCGAGCCGGATGAGCTGCGCGGTTTCGGCCTTCTCGCCGGCGCTGCGCGAGGCCGAGGCAATCGCCGCGGCCGCCTGCGGCTGACCATAACCGAGATTGACCAGCGCCGAGATCGCGTCGGTGACCGGGCGCGGCGCGCGTTGATCGTCGATCGCGCCGGATAGATGCACCAGCGCCGGATCGACATTAGTAAAGGCCGGCGCCTTGTCTCTTAATTCGGTGACGATGCGCTCGGCGACTTTCGGCCCGACGCCTGGAGTGCGCGCCACCGCCGTCTTGTCGCGAAGCGCGATGGCGTTGGCCAAATCTGATGGCGGCAAGGTGCCGAGCACCGCCAGCGCCACTTTGGCGCCGACGCCCTGCACGGTCTGCAGCAGACGAAACCATTCGCGCTCGACATCGCTGCGGAAGCCAAACAGTTTGATCTGATCCTCGCGCACATAAGTCTCGATCGACAGCACCGCGGCCTCGCCGGGCGACGGCAAAGCTTGCAGCGTCCGCGCCGAGCAATGCACCTGATAGCCAACGCCACCGACGTCGAGGATGATATAATCCTCGCCGTAGCTGTCGATCAGGCCTTTCAATTTGCCGATCATGCCTCGACCACTTTCAGCCGCAGCGTTGCGCTCTGGCGGTGATGCGCGTGGGTAATCGCGATCGCCAGCGCGTCCGCGGCGTCGGGGGACTTCGGTTCGGCCTTTGGCAACAAGATCTTCAGCATCACGAGAACCTGGTGCTTGTCGGCATGACCGGCGCCGACCACCGTTTTCTTCACCTGGTTCGGCGCGTATTCAGCAACCGAAATCCCGAACATTGCCGGCGCCAGCATGGCCACGCCGCGCGCCTGTCCAAGCTTCAGCGTGGCGACGCCATCCTTGTTGACGAAAGTCTGTTCGACCGCGGCTTCCGCCGGATTGAAATCGCCGAGCACGGCCGCAAGCCCCTCATGGATTGCCAACAGGCGGTTCGCCAGTGGGAGGCTGTCTTTCGGTTCCACCGAACCGCAAGCGATGAAAGCAAGCCGATTGCCGTCGATCTCGATCACGCCCCAGCCGGTGCGGCGCAGGCCCGGATCGATGCCCAGGATTCGAACGGGGTGGCGAATCGGAGCCGATGTCATGGCTAGTGATAGCGCCGTAACAGTGCAGACGAAACAAAAACAGGCGGTCATCGCGGGCGAAACTTGATGGATCACCCGCCCATCTTGGCGACCAGCGCGTCCGAGACTTCGAAATTTGCATAGACGTTCTGGACGTCATCATGCTCGTTCAGCAGATCGATAAGCTTGAGCAGCTTTTCGCCGGCCTCATCGTCCACCGGCACGGTGTTGTGCGGTCGCCAGGTCAGCGCCGCCTTTCTCGGCTCGCCGAATTTCGCCTCCAGCGCTTTTGCGACATCGCGAAAAGTATCCGGCGAGGCATAAACTTCATGACCATTTTCGCTCGACGAGACGTCGTCAGCGCCGGCCTCGATAGCCGCGTCCAGCATCGCCTCATCGGAGGCGACACGGGCGTCATATTCGATCACCCCCGTGCGATCGAACATGAAGGCGACCGAACCCGTTTCGCCGAGATTGCCGCCCGACTTGGTGAAGTAGGAGCGGATGTCGGAGGCCGCCCGGTTGCGATTGTCGGTGAGGGCCTCGACGATCACGGCAACACCGCCCGGACCATAACCCTCGTAACGGATTTCGTCGTAGTTCTCGCCCTCGGTGCCGATCGCTTTTTTCACCGCGCGGTCGATCGAGTCCTTTGACATGTTTTCCTGGCGGGCGGAAATGATGGCCGCCCGCAGCCGCGCGTTCATGCTGGGATCGGGCTGGCCCATCTTGGCGGCGACGGTGATTTCCCGCGCCAGCTTGCTGAACAGCTTCGATTTCTGAGCATCCTGCCGGCCCTTGCGGTGCATGATATTTTTAAATTGGGAATGTCCGGCCATGCGGTCTCTCTTGGGATTCGTCCGGGTGGGAATGCTGCAAAGCGCGGCGTTATAGGCCGCGGAAGGTTCGAAATCAAAGATTTGCGGTCGTTTTCGGTATGTAGGTAGTGCCCGCTGCTTTCGCAGGAGGCAATCGTTAATCATGATTTCACGGTGCAATGCCAAGATGACAGCCTCCTTACAACTTCCAGAGAGGCCTCATGGCGCTCGGTTTGTTTCGAAAGCGTCCGCAGGAAGCGGCCGCGCCGATTGTAGAACCAGCTACAGAACCGGTCGCATCCGCGGCTCCCTCCGAAAATGATTCCGCCAAGGAAATCCTCGAACTGCTCGAGCTCGAGCTCGGCGCGATGATCCGGCAGCTCGAGCGCGCGGCCAACTCCGTGGCGGGCGGCGCCGAGGCGACGGCGGCGACGCTTTCCACCATTCGCCAGCGCACCGACGTGCTGACCGGTCGCACCAGCTCGGCACAGAGCACCGCGACCATGTTCGCGCAGGCTGCCGACAAGTTCACCCATTCCGCCGAATGCATCGGCTCGCAAGTGCGCGGCGCCAGCCACCTCGCCGACCAGGCCAGCGCCGCCGCGCGCGAGGCCAGCGCCAGTGTGGATCGGTTGCGCCAGTCTTCTTCAGCGATCGGCAATGTCG
This sequence comes from Alphaproteobacteria bacterium, assembly GCA_005884855.1. GTDB lineage: Bacteria > Pseudomonadota > Alphaproteobacteria > Rhizobiales > Xanthobacteraceae > Bradyrhizobium. The sequence continues at coordinate 3,373 of VAZS01000320.1, forward strand.
TCAACCTGATCGCGCACATCGCCAAACAGACCACGCTGCTGGCGCTTAATTCCACCATCGAGGCGGCGCGGGCAGGCTCGGCCGGCCGCGGTTTCGCGGTGGTCGCCTCCGAGGTCAAGGCGCTGGCGGTGCAGACGCAGCAGGCCACTGAGGAGATCACCAGGAAAATCGAGGCGCTGCAGATGGACGCCGCCGGATCGGTCGACGCGGTGCAGCGGATTGCGCAGGCGATCGAGGCGATCCGCCCCGTGTTCGAGAACGTCAACGGCGCGGTGGCCGAGCAGAACGAGACCACCAGCGAGATGTCTGAAAACGTCGCCAACGCGTCGCACTTCATCGTCACTGTCGGCGACAGCGCCGCAGAGATCGATAGCGCGGCCAAGGAAGCCGAAACCCATGGCGAACGCGTCGCCAGCGCCGGCCA
>VAZS01000364.1 GCA_005884855.1 Alphaproteobacteria bacterium
CCACGAAAACGGTTCTCGCCAACCACATTCAGCACAAAAGCCGCGTCACCGATATCGGCCGTGTCGGCTTCGACAAGCTGAAGACCAGAGGCCGGCAATCCGCCCCGTTTGAAATTCGCTACCAGAACGGGTCCGGTCCAAGGGTGCTGCGGGCGGACGCCGTAATCGACGCATCCGGCACCTGGCATTCGCCAAATCCGGCCGGCGCGAACGGACTGCACGCCGTCGGGGAGCAAAACGCGGCTGACAAGATTGGTTATGGGATGCCAGACGTGCTCGGAAAACAGCGCGCGCGTTATGCCGGCAAGACCGTCGCGGTGCTTGGCGCGGGCCACTCCGCCATCGGTACCCTTATGGATCTGGCGCGACTCGCAGAACAAGCGCCGCAAACCCGGCCGATCTGGCTGCTGCGCGGAAACAATCCGGCGAAAGCATACGGCGGCGGCGCCAACGACAAGCTCGCGGCACGGGCCAACTTGGCGCCGCCTTTGCCGCGCTCGTGGCAGCGGAGCGGATCGAAGTTGAGAGCGAGTTTCGGGTCTCGCACCTGACGGTCGGCGGGCCTCGCCTGATCGTCGGTGCCGGCGCGGCGCGCTGCGGCCGCAACATCAGCGTCGACGAGCTTATCGTCGCGACCGGTTTCCGTCCTGATCTGGATTTCGTGCGCGAGCTTCGCATTCAACTCGATGCCTCGATCGAATGCCCAACGGCGCTGGCGCCGCTGATCGATCCGAACGAGCACAGCTGCGGAACGGTGCGGCCCCATGGCGCGCGGGAACTGGCGCAAGCCGAACCCGGATTCTATTTTGCCGGAATGAAATCATACGGACGCGCGCCCACCTTCCTCATGATGACCGGATACGAACAGGTTCGTTCGATAGCCGCCGATATTGCCGGCGATCGCGAGGCGGCCGAACGCGTCGAATTGGTGCTGCCCGAAACTGGAGTCTGCAATCGCTCGGCTAAATCCGATGCGAATAAATGCTGTGGCGGGCCGGCATTATCGGATGTTGACGCCTGCTGCGCGGCGGATGCAAATGCCAAGCAACAAGCCAAAACAGGTTGCGGGTGCGCGTCCTAGGCGCACGAGGGGTGGTTGGTATTTATCTGCAAGGTCGATCCGTTATCGTCGCGATCTGTATGGGGCAGCTTGGAAGCTTGCTTCCCCACGTCGTCGTGCCATCCACGCTTGCTGCGTTCCTGATTCCGGAGTGGCACCTGAGCGGCGCGCAAGCGGGCCTGCTGGCCGGCTCCGGCGCTGCCGGTTACATGTGTGCCGTGCCGGTGCTGGCGACCCTGACCGATCGCATCGATGCGCGCAAAATACTGATCGCGGGATCTGCCGTGAGCGCGTTCGGCACTTTGCTGTTCGGCCTGTTTGCTACAGGCCTTTGGTCCGGCGCGTTCTTTAAGGCGTCGGTTTGTCCTTTCTGATTTCCCAATTGGTTGCGGAAAGCTGGGGCTGGCGAGCCGCATTCTTCGTCACCGCCATCGGTCCGCTTGTAATGCTGGCCATGTGCTTGCTGCTGCGGCCGGTTGAGCCGAAGCCCGCGCACGGACGAGCCCTGCTCGATTTTGGACCGGTGTTCCAGAACACCAACGCGATGGGCTTCATCCTCGGATATGGCGCGCACTGTTTCGAACTCTACGGAATTCGAACCTGGCTGGTCGCGTTCTGGACATTCGTGGCAATGAAGAATTCGGCAACCTCTATTTTGACGCCCGTCGTCGTCAGCGTGCTATTCTCGGTCATGGCCATGCCCGCCAGCATTCTCGGGAATGAATTCGCGCTGCGGATCGGGCGGCATCGAGCAATCACCGCGGTGATGTTCAGCTCGGCTGTTATCGCGATGCTGATCGGAATATTCGCCGACAAGTCGCCCTGGTTTCTGCTGCCGCTCATCATGATTTATGCCATCACAACCCCGGCGGACTCCGGCGCATTGACTTCGGGCATGGCGATGGCGGCCAATCCGGCATATCGCGGAGCGACGATGGCGACGCATTCGACGATAGGCTTTGGCCTGTCCGCACTAGGCGCGTGGGTGGTCGGCGTGGCGCTGGATGCCGCCGGTGGTCCACTTAATCCATCCGCCTGGATGGCCGCGTTCTCGGTGCTGGCGGCGGGTATCGTAGTTGGTCCGGTGGCACTCTACTGGTCGAGAAGAATGACGCGCCAGTCATGAGCGGGCGTCAGCTTCCGATCGTACTGGCGCTCGGCACCACTCAAACGCTGGCGTGGGCCTCCAGTTACTATCTGCCCGCGATTTTGGCCGATCCGATCGCGCGCGATCTCGGCGTTTCCTCGAACTGGATCTTTGGCGCGTTCTCGGGCTCGCTGGTGATCTCCGCGATGCTGGGCCCACGGGTCGGCCGGCAGATCGATCTGGTCGGCGGCAGGCAAGTGCGCGCCATCACCGGCATCACGCTGATCGCGGGATTTGCGAGTACCGTGGGATGGCCGTTGACGGCTTTCGGCCTGGAAAGCATCGGATGGCGCAACACCTGCTTCGCCTGGGCTCTCGCCCATATCCTGATCGGACTGCCGATCAACTTCTTCGTGCTGCCTGCGGTGACGGGCGCCAAGGCCGCGGCAGCGGCAGCCATAAAACCTCACATCCCGATGGATCGCACCATGATCCTGCTCGCGTTCGCCTTTGCGGCGGCCTGGAGTGTCACCGGCGCGATGGCGGCGCATCTGCCGCGCATTCTGGAAGCAACGGGCGCGACGACGCTGCAGGCGGTTTCGGCCGGCGCCCTCATCGGCCCAGCGCAGGTTGCCGCCAGAATGGTAGAGGCGAGTTGGCTCAGCCGCTATCACCCGCTGCTTTCGACCCGCATCGCCTGCCTGACCCACCCGATCGGCGCCGCCATCATCGGCGTCCTGGGCGGCGGCGTCGCGAGCAGCGCGTTTGCGATCTTCCATGGGGCCGGCAACGGTATCCTGACGATCGCGCGCGGCACGCTGCCGCTGGCGATCTTCGGCCCGCAAAACTATGCCTATAGGCTCGGCATCATCGGGGCGCCGGCGCGAATGGCGCAAGCCGCCGCGCCGCTGGCCTTCGGACTGCTGATCGACAGCATGGGCAGCCGCATCCTGATCGTGTCCTCCGCGCTCAGCCTGTCGGCGCTGTTGGCGCTGTCGTTGTTGGGAAAGCGTTCGCCGGCACAGTGAAGCCTGGCAGCAATTTATTCGATAATCTCATCGGCCAGCGCTGATAGCGGTGCCGGGACGGTCAGGTTGAGATGTTTCGCAGTGCCAAGATTGATCAGGAACCGAACGTAGATCGGTCGCTGGATCGGAAACTCGGCAGGCTTTGCACCGCGCAGGATTTTTCCGATTATGCCGCCCGCCTGTTTCATCAAATCGTAGTTGTTCGGCCCATACGAAATGAGGCCGCCCACCTTCGCATAGATCGGGAATAATCCAATCGAAGGCAGCCGGAATTCGCGCGCGAGATCGGCAATCATCGCCGCTCTGTCCACAAAGATCGGCGACGAGTGAACGAGAACCGCATCCACCTTTGCATCGACGGCGCTTTGAAAGGCGCGGCGAAAGTCATCGGGTTGATCGATACCGAGCCGCAACGTCGCGATCCCCACCTTGTGCGCGGAGATTTCCCCGGCCTTGAGTTGGGTTTGATCCAGGTGCAGATCGTAAAGCAGTCCGGCGCGGGCGATCTGGGGCACCAATTCGCGGATGATCTGTATCCATTTGCTGGCGATTTCCGGCGCATCGAAGAACACGCCGGTCACGTTGCCGCCCGGCCGGTTCAGGCTTTGCGCGGCACCGGCCGCGATCGGATCGGATTCAAGGTCCAGCGCGACAATGGGAATGGTTTGGGTCGCGCGGCGTGCCGCCTCGAGGCTGCCCGATGCGACCGCAAGAATCACATCTACCCGGCTATCCGCAAATTCGCTGGCGTATTTGGAAAGCAATTGGCTGTCGCCTTCCGCGGACCTGATGACGAGGTTTACTTTTTCCGTCCCGAGTTCGCCACTGATGCCCTCAGTGATGAGTCGTTCCCGCTCCTCGCCGAGCAATCCCGGAAACAGCACGCCCACTCTTCGCAGAGCGCCGGCTTGCTGAGCCTGAGCCGAGGCTGATAAAAGCGCGCTGGCGATAACCGTGAAAAACTGCCGACGCCGCATCCTGCCTCCGAACTCGCAACTGCGATCAGTTGGACCAAACCCTTTTAGTTATAAGACGCCTCAGTTAGAGGTATTCCGTAGAGCGTTGCTGTGGCCAATATGGTATCCGAATTACCCAAATTTCCCGAATTCTCCGCCGGAGCCTGACACATTTGCCCGTGCCACTGGAACCGTTCAAATCAAACCAAAGCAGCGACAAACAGAACCGGCTCAATACGCGCCTCAGGGATGTTGTGCGATGGGCCACCACGCCGCCGCAAGCGGTCGCGGTCTATCTCATTTGTCTCATGCTGGTCGCCGCAATATCGTTCTATCTCGGGACACTGAAGCCGAACAAGGCGATCGGCCTTGGTCCTCCACCAATGTCCGCGCCGCGCAACTGATTTCGTAGACGGGCTTCGCGTTTTTCCCAGAGCATGGCGGACATGATGGCAAGCGCGTGAGCGGATAACGTCTCGCTAATCTGGCTTTTGCGTTAATTGACAAATGATGAATGATTTTCGAGTCGTCGTGGCCGGGCATGACGGGAGATAAAGTGCGCCGCCACTTGCCTGGGTGGTTGTTACAGGCGTATCCTGAAGGCCGGGGATGTCGCAGCCTCCCCATGAAATGGCGATCCCATTCAAGCGCTGCTCGCCTTTTGTTGGAGCGAGCACATGGATGGATTTTCCTTTGAAATTCCGCTGTTCCTTTTCGCGACCTTTGCGGGTGCGCTGGTCGCAGGGCTGTCCGGCTTTGCGTTCGGCCTGATCGCCGCCTCGATCTGGCTTTACATCCTTGATCCCGTTCAGACCGCGACCCTGATCATAGCGTTCGGCCTGATCGTGCAGGGCTACTCGGTTTGGAAACTGCGCGGCGCGCTGGACTGGCGAAAACTCTGGCCGTTTGTGATTGGTGCGGCGCTCGGCGTGCCAGCAGGCGTAACTATCCTGACCTGGGCCAATCCCGCGCATGTTCGCGCAGGCGTCGGTGCGTTTCTGGTTCTCTACAGCCTGTATGCACTACTTCGTCCCGCCATTGCGCCGATCAAAGCCGGTGGTGCGGTGGCCGACGCCGGAATCGGATTCCTCAACGGCGTGCTCGGCGGCATGACCGGACTCGCCGGAATTCTGGTCACCCTCTGGTGCGGCCTGCGCGGCTGGCCCAAGGACGTTCAGCGCACGGTATTTCAGCCGGTGGCGGTGGCAATCTTCCTGATGAGCGCCCTGTGGATAGGTGCAAGGGGCGCGATCACAGCGGATACCATAAAGTTGTTCCTGATCGGCTTGCCGGCCCTGCTCGCCGGCACATGGCTCGGCTTACAGTTGTTCGGCCGGCTTAACGAGGCTGCGTTCCGCAGAGTAGTGCTCGCGCTGTTACTTGCATCCGGTGCCGTGCTGATGATCTAGAGCTGCGCTTCGAAATCATCGAGCGATCATCTGACGTAAGTGCCGACCTTAGATTGAACGTGGTGCCGGGCGTGCAGGCAAGTTTGTTATGGGCGGCGTAGGTCTTCCAGTCGCGGCCGCCATAGCCGTAGCCATAGTAGTTGTAGCTGTTGTCGAAGGCTCGGAAGGGGGCAGTTGCGATCGCCCCGGCAGTCGCGGCGGCGCCGCCCACGACATTGCCCACCACCTCACCGGGCCCGGCAGGCCTGCGGGACGCTTTCCCGCTCGGCAAGGCGGCGTTGGCGTTACCGACCCGCTGGCTGCGGTTGGTCGCGTGACGCTGAACGTGGCGCTGGCCTTTGTCGAGAGTTTGAGATCCCTTGGTCTGGGCCTGCGTGTGCTTCGCACCCTTGGCCATTGTACCCTCGGCCATCGCTGGGCTCGCGAGCACGGAGATGACAATCGCCGCGGTGCCGAGGATGGCAAGACTTGCAGTGTTCCGTCTCCTCATTGGACGCTCCCTTTTTTGTGATTTGTGACCGAGCCAAGCACCGAGGATCGACGGATGTTCCGCGCGCCGACTCTCAAACCGATGTGATCGGGTCCAAGTTCCCAGGAACTGGGGGAGAATCCGCAACAGGCACAAGCCGCCGGCCCACGTAATCGAGGAGAGGATAACGTTCGGCCGCGGCATGGCGGCTGCGGGTCCACAACCGGAAATACTCAAACCGAGCAGATGTCCTCGCTTTAGTCCTGAAAGCGGACATCCGGTCTGCGCATTTATGAGTACCGCCCTAATCCCCGTCTGGACGAAAGATCGCCATTTGCCACGAGCGGAGCGGCTCCAATCGTTGCTCCAGTTTCCAGAACGCCCAGACCAACACACCGCCGAGACAAACAGTGATGCCGAGCAGAAGCAGCGTGAAATCCGGCGCGGTCAATGAAGTTAACATGTTCAGTCCGATGGGGCGCGACTGAGATTGCCGACGACGGTGCCTGTCCTGCGCCCGAGCTGAGGCGGACAGGATTGTACGCCACCGTAAAGTGACCTTCAATAAACTATCGCTCGCAGTGCCGGGCTCCCAAAACACGCCGTTCATAACAACTAAATTCAAGTTAAACTCGCCGGTTCGGACGTATGCGAACGAGAGATGAGGTTTCACAAACGGGAACTTCTTACATCTCTACATCGTTTTACTTCTGCATCACTAAACAGGAGGAGGAAGCCTTGAGACAAACTCTCATCGCAGGAGCATTGGTTGTCGCGTCTATGCTTTTGGCGCAAACGGCCAGTGCCGCCGAATTCTACGTGGTGCGAGATACCACCACGAAGAAATGCACCGTGGTAGACAGCAAGCCGACTTCAACGACCACAACCGTAGTGGATAACGGCACCTTCAAAACCAAAACTGAAGCTGAGACCGGCATGAAAACCATGAAGGTCTGCACGCAATAAAAAAGTGCTTAGGTCAATTGCTTGATCAAAAAAGAAGGGCCACCAGCGTTGGCGGCCCCTCAATTGCGTTTAGTGTAGATGCATTATCCAGTAGCCACCGCCGCCAATGATTAATACGGCGGGAATAGCCCACAATAACAGCACTGGCGATCTCAGCCTCCTCCTGATTCCCTGCAAAGGAAAACAAATGGCGAGGCCGCGCGTTCCCGATCGGAACCAGAGCGTGTGTCAAAGCACCCCGATTGCGCGCAGCTTAACCTTTGTCAAACGGAAGAGTTTGATCAGTTTTTCGGTCGGCGAGAAGCAAGCGGCTGGCAGCGCGGTCCAGCGTTGCTCAGTCGTAGAACTCAGGCGCCATCTTCAGGCTATCGCGCTGCGCCTTGTCGTGATTTATCCAAAGCTGCGCTTTTTCCCTTGTCAGAACATCTGAGATCTTTTGCATGGAGGCCAGCGTCTGCTCCTTGTCGACGTTGTTCGAAGGGACCCGGCGGTTGTCCCAATTTTCCTTGAAGTGGGCGGCATCGCCTGAAAGCACGACCGCGCCGGTGTTCGGCAGCTTCACCAGCAAGGACTGATGACCCGGCGTGTGTCCCGGCGTGGACAAAATGATCACGCTTCCATCGCCAAATAGGTCGCGGTCGCCTTCCAGTTTCGTGACGGGATGCTCCGGCTTGAAGCGCGGCGTATTGTTGGCACCCGGCCAGTCGTATTCGGCTTTTTGCACATAGAGCATCACCGCAGGAAACATCTCGACGTTACCGACGTGATCTGGATGGGTATGCGACACCGCCATCGCCTTGATGTCGGAAGGTTTGACGCCGAGTTGATCGAGCTGAGCCGCGAGTGTTTTGGGACGGCGCCAGTGAACGGATTTCGGATCTGATGGCGCAAGGCCGCTCGGCATCGCAGCCACGGCATCGGCGACCCCGGTGTCCCATAGCAACCAGCCCTGCGCGTGTTTGATGAGATAGCAGCTGTCGACGAAATCCATCGATTTGCCTTCATTGACACCGGGAGACCAGCGGGAGATATCGCCGGCCAGCCCTTCCCCGCAATTGAGAATGTAAAGTTTTTCGACCGCGGCCTTGCTGGATTGCGCATGGCCGGCATCAACTGACACAACCACTGAGAACAGCACGGCAACGAGAACAGCTACTCGGTTCATGTCGTTTCTCCATCACGAAGACCCGGAATATCAAGCAGGTGGACGGGATATTAATTCAAGGCGGCTATTCCATCCAGATCGGGCATGTTGCGAGAAGGGTCGCACCGAACGGCTATCACGAAGCTTTGCGAAAGCTGCGCCGAAGCGTTCCTGCTTCCGCATTGACAGGCTACAGCGGTTTCGCTTTATAGTGTCGCTCATGGGGGTTCTGCGATCCCCCCACGAGGCGACATGCCCAAGTATCGCGTCCCGTTTCTTCCTACGAGGGCGCATCATGTCATCATTTACCGAAATATCTCCGGATAAGCTTGCCCGTTTGATCGGCACGGCGAAGAGCCCTGTCCTGATCGATGTACGTACCGAGAAGGATTTTGCCGCTGACCCGCGGCTGATTCCCGGCGCCATCAGGCGCAGCCACGAGCAGGCCGCCGAGTGGGCCGGCGAATTCTCCGATCAATCCGCCATCGTCGTATGCCTGCGCGGCGCAAAGCTCGCCCAAGGTGCCGCCGCCTGGATTCGGCAGGCCGGTGGCGAAGCCGAAACGCTCGAAGGCGGTTTCGAGGACTGGAAAGCGGCCAAGCTTCCGCTGGTGCCCGCCTCGAAGCTGCCAGCCCGCGATGCGAAGGGTCGCACCGTCTGGGTGACCCGCGCTCGGCCCAAGATCGACCGCATCGCCTGCCCCTGGCTGATCAGGCGATTCATCGATCCGAACGCGGTGTTCCTGTTCGTGGCGCCTTCTGAGGTGGTCGCGGTCGGCGAGCGCTTCAACGCCGCTCCCTTCGACATTGAGAACGTATTCTGGAGTCACCGCGGTGAACTCTGTACGTTCGACGTGATGGTCGAGGAGTTCGGTCTGGCGACGCCGCCCATGCTCCGGCTCGCGACCATGGTGCGCGCCGCCGATACCGCACGTCTCGATCTCTCGCCGGAAGCACCGGGCCTGCTCGCGGCATCGCTTGGTTTGTCACGGATGTATGACGACGATCTCGAGCAGCTTGAGGCGGGCATGACGCTTTACGATGCGTTCTATCGCTGGTGTCGAGATGCGACGGGCGAAACCCACAACTGGCCAATCAACAAGTCAAAGCCGTGATCGATATCGCTACGAACGAGACCAAAGCTGATGCCGGCCACGGCATCAGCTTTGGCGAGGCTTTCCAGGTCTGGCTACGGGTGGCGCTGCTGAGTTTCGGCGGGCCGGCCGGGCAGATCGCGGTGATGCACCGAATACTCGTCGAGGAAAAGAACTGGATTTCGGAAAGCCGGTTTCTGCACGCGCTCAATTATTGCATGCTGCTGCCGGGACCAGAGGCGCAACAGCTTGCCACCTATATCGGCTGGTTGTTGCACCGAACTGCCGGCGGCATCATGGCGGGCGGCCTGTTCATTCTGCCCGGCATCATCGCCATTATGGGCCTGAGCTACATCTACGCCGCCTATGGCAAGGTCGGCTTCATCGAGGCGCTGTTCTTCGGATTGAAAGCGGCGGTACTCGCGATCGTCATTCAAGCGGTGGTCCGCGTCGGAAAACGCGCGCTGCGCAACCGGATCATGGTGGCGCTGGCGGCGATCGCCTTCATTGCGATCTTCTTTTTCGACGTGTCCTTTCCGATCATCATTATCGGTGCCGGCGTGATCGGCTATTTCGGGGCCAAGAGCGGCCGGCCGGAATTCGCGGCGGTGCCGCACGGCACAGGCAAAAACGGTGCGGCGATCGACAGCATGCTCGGCGAGGAATTGCCCGACCACGTCCGGCCAACCGTTCCCCGAGCCTTGAGAGTAAGCGCAATCTGGCTAGTGCTGTGGCTGGTCCCGGTCAGCGCGCTGCTGATCGCATTCGGCGAGGCCAATGTGTTCAGCCAGATCGCGCTGTTCTTCAGCAAGATGGCGATGGTGACGTTTGGCGGTGCCTATGCGGTGCTGGCTTATGTCGCCCAGCAGGCGGTCGAGCATTATCACTGGTTAGGCCCACGCGAAATGCTGGATGGCCTCGGTATGGCCGAGACCACGCCGGGTCCTTTGATCATGGTGCTTCAGTTCGTCGGCTTCATGGCCGCCTATCGCGATCCCGGCACGTTGTCGCCGATGTTGGCCGGCACGCTTGGCGGATTGCTCGCGACCTGGGTCACGTTCACGCCGTGCTTTCTCTGGATCTTTCTCGGCGCGCCGTTCATCGAGAGGCTGCGCGGCAACAAGGGCCTTGCGGGTGCGCTGACGGCGATCACCGCCGCCGTGGTCGGCGTCATCCTCAATCTGTCGATTTGGTTCGCGCTGCACACGGTGTTCCGGCAGACTTGGCCGGTGCGGTCGTTTGGGCTGTCGTTCGACATGCCGGTGTTGTCGAGCGTCGATTTTGCCGCGCTGATCTTGGCGATCGCGGCGGCGAGCGCCATCTTCCGTTTCAATATGGGCATGCTCACGGTTCTGGGTGGGTCGTGCGCTGCAGGGATCTTGTTGCGGCTAGTAGGAGTAATCTAACGGGGCATCGATCGAACTTTTGGGGCAGACCAAGGAGAAAACGATGAAACGAAACCTAATAATATTGGCGCTGGTCGCCGCGGCGCTGCCCACGATAGCCAAAGCCGCCGAAATCGATTGGAAAAATGTCGATGCCGCTCTGGGCAAGACTGCCGCGGTTACCGGAGAGGTCCACCGCTACGGATTGCCGCGTTCCGATCTGCATGTGACGCTCGACGGAGTGGCCATTAAGCCCGCGCTTGCACTCGGAGGTTGGGTCGCATTCGCGCCGGCGCATGGCGAAGCCATGGTGATGGGCGACCTGGTGTTGCTGGAGCCCGAAATCACGCCTGTCATGACAAAGCTGCTCGAGGGCGGGCTCGACATCACGGCTGTACACAATCACGTGCTGCGTGCCTCGCCGGCAACCTTCTACATGCATGTCGGCGGTCACGGTGACCCCGTAAAAATGGCGAGCGTGATCCGCTCGGCGCTTTCGGCCAGCAAGACGCCATTCGACGCGCCTGCAACCACGGCCGGCCCGGCGCCAGCCGTCGACCTCGATACGGCGAAGCTCGATCAAATCATGGGCGTCAAGGGCACGTCCACCGGCGGCGTCCATCAGTTTGCCGTACCGCGCCGCGATCCCGTCACCGAGAGCGGAATGCAGGTGACTGGCCCGCTTGGCGGCGCTAACGCCATCAACTTCCAGCCAACCGGCAACGGCAAGGCCGCCATCACCGGCGATTTCCTGGTGACCGGCAACGAGGTCAACCCGCTGATCCGCGCGTTGCGTGCCAGCAATATCGAGGTGACGGCCATCCACAGCCACATGCTGGATGAACAACCGCGCATGTTCTTCATCCACTTCTGGGCCAATGATGACGCGCTGAAACTCGCGCAGGGTGTTCGCACGGCATTGGAAACAACGGCGATCGCCAAGACACAGTAACAAGACGCACTAACAAGCGGCCGTAACAACACGCGGTCTCAGTATTGCTGGTCGTCCCGGCGAACCGCCGGGACGCCCTACTCTATCCCACGCCCGAACTTGTTGGATTTCGGAAAGCCCTTTGGCGGCAGGCGACCGGCGTCGGCGCGGTTGCCTCGCCATTCGGCGAGGTCCTTCATGCTGGCATTGAACTCTCGTCCCGCGGAGTCCTTCCAGGTCAGGCCGTCCTTGGCACTGAACGTCGTCACATCCGAGAGGCCGCCGTCGCGGTATTTCTGCAAACGCACGCCGCGGCCACGCGCCATTTCCGGCACCTGATCGATCGGGAACAGCAGCAGCTTGCGGTTGTCGCCGATCACGGCGACGGTATCGCCGCTAACGGAGGCAAGCGCGCGGGCTTCGTTGGGCGGCTCGACGTTCAAGACCTGCTTGCCCTTGCGGGTATTGCCGACGCAGTCGTCCTCATTGACGACGAAGCCCTGTCCCTCATGGCTTGCGATCAGGAACTTGCGTCCGCCCGTGTTGACGAACAGCGACACGATTGCGGCGTCCTGCTCCATGTCGATGAACATGCGGATCGGCTCACCGTGGCCGCGGCCGCCAGGCAGCTTGGCCACCTCGAGCGAATAGAATTTGCCGTTGGTGGCAAACAGCAGCAGTTTTGAAGTCGTCTCCGCGAAAAACGCAAAGTCGAGCTTGTCATCGGTCTTGAAGGTCAGCGCCGAAAGATCGGAAACCTGCCCCTTAATAGTACGCACCCAGCCCTTCTCGGACACGACCACGGTGACCGGCTCGCGCTCGACGAACGCTTCCTCGATCGCCGCAAGATCGTGCTCCGGCGCGTCGGCGAACTGCGTTCGCCGCTTGCCGAGCGGCGTCTTCGGTCCAAGCAGATCGCGCACCTTGCGCACCTGTTCGGCCACTTTCGACCACTGCTCGGTTTCGGAAGCGAGCAGCGTCTTGATGCCCTTCAGCTCGGACCGGAGGTTTTTTTCCTCGGTCCGGATCTCGATTTCCTCGAGCTTGCGCAAGCTGCGCAGCCTCATGTTGAGGATGGCGTCGGCCTGAATCTCCGTCAGCTTGAAGGCCTTCATCAGCGCCGGCTTCGGTTCATCCTCGTTACGGATAATCTTGATCACCCTGTCGATGTTCAGATAGGCGATCAGGTAACCGCCGAGGACTTCCAGCCGATGTTCGACCTGGACCTTGCGATAGTTGAAGCGGCGCTGCAGCACGTCGCGCAGGTGATCGAGCCACTCCCGCAGGCACTCGCCGAGCCCGAGCACCTTCGGAATGCGCCCTTTCACCAGCACGTTGAGGTTCAACGGAATCCGGCTTTCCAGCTCGGTGAGCCGAAACAGCGACTCCATCAGCAATTCGGGATCGACGGCGCGCGATCGTGGCTCGATCACCAGGCGAACATCTTCAGCCGATTCATCGCGGACGTCGCCAACCAGCGGCAGCTTCTTGTCGTTGAGCAGTTCGGCAATCTTCTCCACCAGGCGGGATTTCTGCACCAGCCATGGAATTTCGGTGATGACCACGACCCAGGTACCGCGCGCGCCCTCTTCCTGAGTCCATTTGGCGCGGGTCCGGAACGAGCCGCGTCCGGTCATGTAGGCTTCGGCGATGCTTTCCTTGGAATCGACGATGATGCCGCCGGTCGGGAAATCAGGACCCTTCACCCATTTCAAGAGCGTCTTCGACTTCGCCTCAGGCTTGTCGATCAGATGCAACGCCGCTTCACACAGCTCGGCGGCGTTGTGCGGCGGGATCGAGGTTGCCATGCCGACCGCGATACCTTGCGCGCCATTGGCGAGCAGGTTCGGAAACCCGCCGGGAAGCACGACCGGCTCTTTCGACTGGCCGTCGTAATTGGGGCGAAACTCGACGCCGTCCTCGTCGATGCCGTCGAGCAACAGTTGCGCGACCTCGGTCAAGCGCGCTTCGGTGTAGCGGTAGGCAGCCGGATTGTCGCCGTCGATGTTGCCGAAATTGCCCTGCCCGTCGACCAGCGGATAACGCGAGGAAAAATCCTGGGCCAGCCGCACCAGCGCGTCATAGATCGACTGATCGCCATGCGGATGGAACGATCCCATCACGTCGCCGACGATCTTGGCGGATTTCTTGAAGATGGCGGTGGGATCGAGCCGTAGCAGGCGCATCCCATAGAGGATGCGGCGATGCACAGGCTTGAGCCCGTCGCGCGCGTCCGGCAGCGCGCGGTGCATGATGGTCGAGAGCGCGTAAGCGAGATAGCGCTCCTCAAGCGCATCGCGCAACATGATCTCGTGGATTTCGGCCGGGTCTGTCGGCGGAATCAGTCTTTTGCCCATGGGCAGGGGTTATCCGGTGCTGGGGAGATGGACAAGGCGCGAATCAGCAGACGTAATTTAAGCCGGCCCGTCGCGTCACGGAACTGCGGCTTTGGCCAGGCGCCTGATCACCGCGTTGATAAAACCGTCGCGGGCGTCGGAATGGCCTTGGCCGCGCGGTTCCAGCACGTGACGCATCAGGAACAATCCGGTGATCGCAAAGCCGTCCTGCAGATCCTGGTCGGACCAGCCGCTGGCGTTCCCTTCGCCGTGCCGCAGGAATGCCGGCAACCGCAGCAGCCGGTCGCGCCAGGGATCGCCGGCTCGCCGCGACACCGCGCCGCCGGATTTTGGCGACACATAAACCAGCTCGGTAGTCTCGCCGGTCGCGGCACAGGTGTCGAGATCAAGTCCGAACCCTAGCTCCGCCAGCATCGCCAATTCGAATTTGATGAGATGAGCCGCGGCTTGCCCAACCTCATCGAAATCGTCCAGGGTACGGTCGAGCATCTCGTATATGTCTTCGTGCGGATCGCGCTCCGGCAATAGCCGCGCCAGCGAGGCCAGATGCGTCACGCCATAGACCGCGTGCGAGGACGCCAGCACGGTGGCCGCGCGCAAGCGGATATCCTCGACCTGATAATAGCCGAGGTGCTCGTCGAGCCGCGCCCGCCATACCGCGCGTACGGTGTTGCCGGGCTGCAGCAGCGGCCGCATCCGCGAACTCGCGCCGCCGCGCACCAGGCCGAGGTGGCGGCCGTGGGCGCGCGTCAGAAGTTCGACGATGGCGCTGCTTTCGCCATGCCGCCGCACCCCCAGCACGATGCCTTCGTCCGTCCATTCCATAATCGGCAGCTTACAGGATTCCGCGCCAACGCGCAGCTACGCGTTAAACCAGCCCTTGGCATCGCCCGTGAATGAGTAATACAGGCCCGCCGCTGTGAGGCCGCACGAGACGACCTCGATGGCGCTGTCGAACTGTAGCCCGCCGCGCCCGATGATCTGAATGAGCGAGATCACGGAAAGCAGCAGGGCGGCGCCCAGCACCCAACGAGGCCAGTTCTTCCGCCGCTGCGCCGCGAGCCAGACCAGAAACACCAGCAACAAGATCAGGCAGCCATCCATCACACTGGTGACCATGATCATTCGGGACGTCACTTCCGCACTCGCCGTCCGGTCCTGGAACGCGACCGACAGCGCGTCGAGGGTCAGCGACAGGTACAGCAACACTTCAAACCACAACACGTTTCTGGGTACGTTCATCGCGATACCGATTATTCCCTGGGAAATTCAAGTCCCATTTCGCGGTAGCGGTCGGGATCCTCGCCCCAATTTTCGCGCACCTTGACGAACAAGAATAGATGGATGGGCTGACCCACGATCTCGGCCAACTCTTTGCGCGAATCCGCCCCGATGGCCTTGATCGTGGCGCCGCCCTTGCCGAGCACGATCTTGCGCTGGCTCTCGCGCTGGACGAAAATCGTCTGCTCGATGCGGATCGATTTGTCCTTGCGCTCGGTCCAGCTATCGGTCTCAACCGTTGATTGATACGGCAGTTCCTGGTGCAACTGGCGGAAGATTTTTTCGCGCGTAATCTCCGCCGCCAGATGCCGCATCGGTGCATCCGACATCTGGTCTTCGGGATAATGAAACGGTCCGGGCGGCACCATTTCCGCCAGCCTATGCCTGAGATCGTCGACGCCATCGCCCGACAGCGCCGAAACCATGAACGTGTCCGCAAAGCTCAGGCGATCGTTGGCGGCCTTGGCCAACGCCAGC
>VAZS01000321.1 GCA_005884855.1 Alphaproteobacteria bacterium
AATCAGCTCGACCTTCGTGGACTGCATGACCGGCAAGTCGGCGGGCCTTTCGCCCCTGAGGACCCTGCCGACATAACCGCCAGCCTTACGGTAAGCGTCCGTCAGACTGCCTCCATAGCTCATCAGGCCGCCGGCCGCTGCGAACTCGCGCGTCTGGTAAATTGTTGGCATGGCGTGATGCGCTGCAAGTGAGGCAAGCCGCTCGCTCATGCCATCGAAGAACGCATCAGTGCCGATCACGAGCGCACGGGCCTGCAGTTGGCCCAAGGCTGCGAAGACCTTGTCAAAATCAGGTTCGGCGCTCGCGTGTACGACACGGAGCTGCAGTCCGAGGGTGGATGCCGCCTCCTGCACGTCTTTCACTACGATCTCGGTGACCGCATTGGCTGGGTTGACTAGCAATGCAATGGTCATTGCTGTCTGCACCACCTCATGCAGCAGCTCAAGACGTTTTGGTACTAACTCCGAGGTGAACGCGGTCAGCCCCGTGATGTTGGTATCCGGTCGGTTCAGGTTGTTGACAAGTCCCAATTTGATTGGGTCGGCTCCGGCGACGAAGACGATCGGGATCGTCGATGTCGCCCCCTTTGCGGCTAATGCCGAGGGAGCTCCGCCAGTCGCTGCAATGACCCCCACCTGACGGCGGACGAGGTCGGCGGCTAGCGCCGGCAAGCCGTCATACTGACCATGCGCCCAGCGATACTCGATTGCCACATTGCGACCTTCAACAAAGCCCGCCTCACCGAGGCCTTGGTGGAAAGCGGCAATTCGAGCCGCGAACGGCTCAAGCGAGCCGCTGTGCAAGAAGCCGATCACCGGCATTGCCGGTTGCTGCGCGCGCGCGACAAGTGGCCAAGCTGCCACTGAGCCGCCAACAAGCCTGATGAACTCGCGACGTTTCATTGAGCCCCGGATCAACGTCCCAACATCTTAGCCTAGCACTTCGTGCCGGACCGGCGGGCGAAAAAGAATCAACAATGGGGACCACGTTGCGACCCTAACGTCCGTTCAGGATCCGAATTGGCGAGGAGAGAGGGTGCTCGGCAAAGTTCAGATATTGGCCGCGAGATCGACCAGTTCGTTGAACAAAATCTCCGAGTTCGCCAACATATGCTCGATCGCATCGGTTGCCTCGGCGACGGAGCGGGCCGAGGTGTCGATCGTCAATTCGCTGTTGGTCGGCGGCTGATAATCGTTGCCGATCCCGGTAAACGCCTGCAGCGTTCCGGCGCGCGCTTTGGCGTAATGGCCCTTGGGATCGCGACTCTCGCAGACCTCGCGCGGCGTCGCTACATAGAACGGCGGATGTTCTCGCTGCGATCGGCAGCGGAGAAGCCGAGATCGCTGTTCAGGCCGGCGCGCAGCGTGTCGCCGTCCAGCAGCACGGGCGAGCCGCCATTGCCGAACAGCCTGCGTTCAAGCGCGCGCGCCAAGGTCGACTTTCCGGATCCCGGTAACCCGGTCAGCCAAACCACCGCGCCGTGGTGCCGATAACGCGCCGAGCGCTCGTCGGGGCGCAATGCGGATTCCACCGGCACGATATCGACGGGAATAGCGCGTTGCCCGGCATCGACCGACAGCACCAGCCCGCCACCGGCAATGCGGCCATTGACCTCGATTACCAGCCGGCCGGTGCGCGGGTTATCGCCATAGGGATCAGCGGCCACGGCTTGCGCCAAAGAAATATCGATCTCGCCGACATGATTGCGCGCAATCGATGTGGTCTCGACGCTCGACAGTTCGCCGGGATCGATCGCCTTCTTGATGGCGACCACGACGGCGCGGGTTTCCCGCGTGCCGAGCCGGATCAGGATCGAGGCGCCCGTTGTCAGTGGTTTGTCGTGTAGCCAGAAAATGCGTGCGCGAATTCGCCTTGTATCGCGCGGGCTGGTTCCGACATGCGCCACGATGTCGCCACGTTCGACGAACAGTTCGCGGTCAAGCGTGATGCCAACGGATCGACCGGCGGTCTGGCTGCCGTTGATCGGCGTCACCGGCCAGCCCTCCACGCTCTTGATCTTGGCGACTTTGCCTGCCGGCATCACCACGATCTGGTCGCCGGCGGCGAGATGACCGGACTCGATGCGTCCCGCCAAAATGCGGCGGTCGTCGAACTTGTAGATCGCCTGGACAGGCAGTCGCAGCGCGAGCTGCTCCAGCGGCCGGGCCGGTTCGAGCGCGTCGAGCGCCTCCACCACGGTGGCTCCATGGTACCAGGCGATGCGCGGCGTGCGCTCGGCGACGCCGTCACCGTCGCGCGCGGAAATCGGAATCGCGGCCGAGGGCGTCACGCCGAGCGCGGTCAGATGCGCGGAGATCTCCTGGCTTATTGCGGCAAATCGCGCTGCGCTGAAATCGACCCGGTCCATTTTGTTGACGACGACCGCCACCTGTTTGACGCCAAGCAAATGCAAGAGATAGCCATGACGCCGCGTCTGGTCGCGCACGCCCTCCAGTGCGTCGATGATCAGCAGCGCGCCGTCCGCCTGCGAAGCGCCGGTGATCATGTTGCGCAGGAATTCGGCGTGGCCGGGCGCGTCGATCAGCACGATGTCTCGCGACCCGGTACGGAACCTGATCTGGGTGGTGTCGATGGTGATGCCCTGGTCGCGCTCGGTCTGCAGCGCATCGAGCAGGAACGACCATTCGAACGGCATGCCGCGACGGGCGCTGACGGCTTTCAGCATCTCGAGCTTGCCTTCGGGGAGACTGCCGGTCTCGTGCAACAGCCGTCCGACCAGTGTCGACTTGCCGTGATCGACATGGCCGACGATGACGATGCGGACCTGCGGGCGGGTGGTGCCGTTTGGGGTCGCCGAGATGGAGGTGGGCACCAGCATGTTCATCGGATCCGCTACTCTCGCTTCACAGATAGCCCGCGACACGCAGCCGCTCGAATGCGTCTTCGGTCTCATGATCAAGCGCGCGGCCGGAACGTTCCGGCACTTTCGTGCCGTCAAGCTCGATCAGGATTTCCTCGATGCTAGCGGCGTTTGAAACCACGGGATTGGTGATGTCCCGATCGCCAAGCGAGCGATAGCGTTTGCCGCCGTTTGCGAGATAGAGCGGAATGATCGGGATGTTTTCGCGCTTGGTGTAGGCCCAGATGTCGGCTTCGGTCCAATGCAGGATCGGGTGAATGCGCAAATGCGCGCCGGGCGGCGGCGAGGCATTGAACTGATCCCAGAATTCCGGCGGCTGATCGCGTACGTCCCATCCGCCTTCGGTGCCCCGCGGCGAGAACACGCGTTCCTTGGCGCGCGTTGCCTCTTCATCCCTGCGGATGCCGGCGACCAAGCCGTCGAATCCATATTTGGCGAGCGCGAGTTTCAATCCTTCTGTCTTGCGTGCCGCCGATCGCGCGGCCGGCGGCAGAGTCGGATCGATAGTCTCCAACGGCGGGCAGGGTTCTATCCTGAGATCGAGCTGCCATTCCTTGCCGTAGCGATCGCGAAACGCGTACATCTCCGGAAATTTCTTGCCGGTGTCGACGTGCAACGCGGGAAACGGCATGTGGCCGAAGAAGGCTTTGCGCGCCAGCCAGATCATGACGTTGGAGTCTTTTCCGAGCGACCACAACAGCGCCAGCTTCTTGAGGCGCGCGAATGCCTCGCGGAAAATATAGATGCTCTGCGCCTCGAGCGCGTCGAGGTGGTCCATGCTGGGTGCAAGCGCGAGCAGCGCGGTGGGGGATGGCTGGGTCGAGGATTGATCGGGCGAGAATTTGTGGACCGCGGCGCCGTCCGGCGCCTCAGTCCAAAAGGACCGGTCCTTCGAGGTTTCGGGGGCGAGAAGATGCATCTCTGGGCCTTGGCCTCTAGGGTCGGAACTTCTATAGTTGCAGCGCAATAGAGAAGAAATATTTTTCTCTTTGCGGGCTTGTAACTAGACATATATAGAAAATAATTCCAGTCAACCCCGTACTCGGGGGAAGCGAGCATCGCATGCGATTCCTGCCGGTATTCCTCGATCTGCAAGCAGGTGCGGTGCTGCTGGTTGGCGCTGGCGATCTGGCGCGGGCGAAATTGCGTCTGCTGATATCGACCGGCGCGCGAATTCGCTGGTACGCGACCGATGGCGATCACGATGTGAGCGGTGTTGAGCCCGCGGCCCTGCAGCGAATCGAACTTGCCGATGGCGATCCGCTCGATGCCGACCTCACCGGCGTCGTTGCGATCGTTTGCGCGGGCGCAGGCGATGCTGGACCTGTGATGTCGGCCCGGGCGCGGGCGGTAGGGCTGCCTGTAAATGTGATGGACGATCTTTCGCATTCGACCTTTATTTTTCCAGCCATTGTCGATCGCGGTGACGTAGTGGTCGCCGTCGGCACCGGCGGAAGTTCACCGGTGGTGGCGCGCCGCGTGCGTGAGCGCATCGAAGCCGCTCTGCCCGCAAGTATCGGCGATCTCGCAAGCTTTATCGGCCGCTGGCGCAAATCTGTTCACAATCGCATCCCCGAGTTTCCGTTGCACCGCCGTTTCTGGGAGCGCGTAGTCGATGGCCCGATCGGAGCGCTGGTGCTTGCCGGCCGCACAGATGAAGCTGAAACGGCACTGAAAAATATTCGGGATGCCAGTGCCTTTGCGGGCGCGCAACAAACAGGCAAGGGCGAAGGAAGTGTGACCTTGGTCGGCGCCGGTCCGGGAGATCCGGATCTGCTGACGCTCAAGGCGCTGCGCGCGTTGCAGGA
>VAZS01000322.1 GCA_005884855.1 Alphaproteobacteria bacterium
GCCACTTGAGGTGACGACCCCTAATCGCGCATCGGTGGGGTGGGGCGTTATCGCGCGACTACGACGAATGATAAAACCAAGAGCGCACGGAGCAACCGAAGTCGCGCGTTAAGCTTGATGGCCGTGCTGCGAGTTAATTCTGGAACCAGCGGCGGCGCGAACAGCGCTCACGTACTCGGAGTCAGCGACTTACGGCACGAGCAGGCCTGAACTGATTTGGGTTCTGAGCAGTCGCCGCGCCCGTTTGCTTCGGCGTGGCTCTGCAACGCAGCGTTCGGCCCGATCTCGACCAGCCGACGGATAGCGTCCGCGCGATCAAGCGAGGGATCGTTCTGGCGTTAATCCACCTCGCGACGGCGACTTGACCGAGATCAACGCTGCCGCCTCGGACGCTCGGCCAATCGCGTCACGTTGCCTGCGCATCAGGCTGTATGTCGATGAGAACTTCCCTTGAAGTAGGGATCAAGGTTCACAGGTTCGCCGGTATCTTTCCAGAACAGTTTTTGACCGAGGCTGGCCGCCACCGCGAGGCGGTGGTGGCCCCCGACCAGCGTATGGTCATCCGATGCTTTCGCGATGATCTCGCCGGCTT
This sequence comes from Alphaproteobacteria bacterium, assembly GCA_005884855.1. Taxonomy (GTDB): domain Bacteria; phylum Pseudomonadota; class Alphaproteobacteria; order Rhizobiales; family Xanthobacteraceae; genus Bradyrhizobium. The sequence continues at coordinate 593 of VAZS01000322.1, forward strand.
CGTCGACAATGTTTCTCATGTTCCCCCTCCAATCCAATGCGCTGGTTTGTTGACGCTCCTATAGACCGGGCATTGTTACAAGCGATGTACCCGAAACCGGGGAGCGCCATCGGATCAAGTGAGCCGTTTAAAGAACAGCATGCGCCAATCGCTTTCGTTAGCGGGTGTTCTAGCCACTCGCTCTCTCCAACGAGGTCTTCTGGGCTAAATGTCCACGCTCCTCAAGGCAGAGAAGCGCGAGAGCCAACTGTCTTAGATATTTTTGTCATGGCCTATAGGGAACTGGCGGGCTCGTCTTGAGAACTTGGCGGCCGCACTCTTCATAGACGACAAAAGCGATGTCCCGATCTGGCAATGTAGTTGACATTGTCAGCCGAGAGCGGGCACGCGGGCCGATTGGTCACACGTCCACTGCACGAACGCATCATTCTATAGAAAGATCGCGAGGATGTCGGTCCGGTAAACGACATGGACCACCGATCGCCGTTTGCGACGTTACTGAAAATCTGCGTCTGCGGGATTTCCCGGACCTGCTCTCAGCGCCAGGTGGAAATCGTCCAAGCTATGCCGCAAGCTCAGTCCTCACTGCCCTAGAGTACAATATCAAATACACAGAGAGAAAGGGTACCGTGCCCGTTCGGGTGGGGCGGGATGGCTGACTATCGCGTTTATGTCATCGGACGGGACGGTCTCTTCATAGAAGCAGTTTTGCTCAACTGCGACGAGGATGCCTCGGCTCTCGAGGCCGCTAAGCAGTTTCGTGGCGATCACGACGTCGAACTTTGGCAGCGCGACCGCAAGATCGCAACGCTCGGGCCAAGCGGATAAGCAGATCGCCGAAACGCCGGAAGGTGAGGGGAAACAGGGCTCACCGGCAAACGCATCGGACGTCTTCGGAGAGGTCGCGCGACGATCCGTGCGCCTGCTCCGGTCTGATCGCGCGCCGCCAGTTTCGGACGATGACCTCGGGGTGGTTCTGGTTGGCCTTGTCCTTGTCCGACAATGATGAGCGCCAGTTCGATGCTGCTCATGTTATCGGCGAGCTCACAGCACGCGGTTCGCATGCCGCCCGGCATGTCACGAAAGCCATTACTGTCGACCCAGCGCCACCGCTACTTGATCAATCGAAGAAAGCGGGCGGTGAAGTTGGGGGACTTCACCGCCCTTACCCTTCCGACGGAGGGGGGCGTATTTCCATCGAAAGGTAGCCGGAGGAGCGAGCCTTGGGGCGCGCGTGGCCCGCCAAGAAGCCTGATGACTCCATCTCATACGCCGTGGGAAAAATCCTAGGGACCCAATAGGCCATGAGCGCACAGGCGAATCCCACCACTAAGGAAGCCCAACACCAAGATCGAGCGCCTGTCAGCGTTGCCGTTACAACTGTGGCGCCTTGACCAATGAACCGAGTGGGCCAGCCCACCTACACCATCGCCTAAGAACCGCCGCATCAAACTACGACAGATACCGTTCTCGGCACTATATTATGGCTTTGGGCGGTCAGCCAACGACAACCTGCAAATCTATGAGAGCTGCCCAAAATGAATCCCGCGTCCAAGAGTACCGAGATCTGGCTAATTAATCTCCCGCCAACCCTGCGGCAGACTTCGGTCTGGAGCAGAAAACTTTCCTGACAGCTCCAAACGCATCACCGATTGGACATTTCCTTGGGTTTGCGGCGGGTGTACCGAGCCGACATACAACGATTGTGATAGATCGTTTCGATCCGTATGTGAGCGAGCCGGAAGCTAAACGATAGCTGCACAGGTCCTGTCGATCATTGTGCAAACCACAGTTGAACTGGAGAGCATGCCCAATGATCACGATTCCTGAACTAACTGCGCAAGCCCTCGGCTCATTTCTTGCGCGCGAAACCGAGGGCCGATTCCGCTCCTCGCATTCCGATTTGACAAAACTGCTGCCTTTCGCCGCCAGGCTGGCACTGGAGTGCATCGGAAACAGCGATGCACTCTATCACAATATTGAACACACCATGCTGGTTACGCTGGTTGGGCACGACATCCTGAGTGGACGCGCGCTGCAACGGACCACCACGGCACCCGACTATGCGAACTTCATTATTGCCTGCCTCACCCATGACATCGGATATGTGCGGGGCATAGTCCAGGGCGACGAAGATGGCGCCTATATTGCGGACCTTACCGGGCGGAAAATCGAATTGCCGGTCGGATCGTCCGATGCCGCGCTCGCAACCTACCATGTCGATCGTTCAAAGCTGTTCGTCATTGAGCGGTTCGATGACGTGGAAGAAGTCGACGCGGCTCGAATTGCCCGGGCCATCGAATATACGCGTTTTCCGTACGCCCCACCGAACAATGAGATCGACGACCTCATCGAAGAGGAAGGATTGCTGCTGCGCGCTGCCGATTTGATCGGCCAACTTGGTGATCCAAATTACATAAGGAAATCGAATGCCTTGTTCCATGAATTTGAGGAGATCGGACTGAACAAGACGCTAGGCTATGCAACACCCGCAGACATCGTTTATAAATTTCCGCAGTTTTATTTTAGTAACGTCGCGCCGCAGATCCAGCTAGCGATCCGCTATCTCAATGTCACGTCCAGGGGCCGCCAGTGGATCGCCAGCCTCCACAGCAATGTTTTTCGTGCTGAAAGGGAGGTGAATCTGTCGGGACCCCAGAGATAGAAGTTCGACAAGACCGAAGCGACCTCGGGACGCTGGCCTTTGGACACTGGTCCCGTCGGATGCTGGTTGCCATCAGCGCTGGTGACATTGGTGCTCGTCGCTTTTGGCGCGGGACGGTGCGAGAAACCGATTTGATCAACCGGGAATGATTCAACAGCCCATTCGACGAATGGTCCAGATGACTGTCAACGGTTCTTCCATCAAATTTAGGTCACCGAGACTGTCATCTTCATCGGCGCTGTCGCTAGTTCGCCGGATGGTGATGGGGGCACTGATGGCATCGCGCGTACCGTGTTGATTTATTTTAAACCTTTGGAAGAACAGCACGGGAAGGGAATGATTAGGCGATTGCTGTTGCTGGATGTATTGCGTGCTGCGTAAGGAGCTATTCGAATGACGCCTGGACTGTATTCTTTTAGGGCGCAGGGTCTCGATGGGGTGGATTGGCCCGTCGGCGGTGTCGCTGTTCTCCAGAACGGCATGATATTAGGAGGCGGCCCACACACGTATTTCACTGGCTCTTACTCTTCCGAAGCCGGCATCTTCAAAGCCGAGCTTCTTCTCAATCAGCACATGCCTCCGCCACCCGATCACCTGTTCTATAACGCGAAGGACGTCGGCATAGGGATCACGGGCAGTTATGAGGGCGACCAGGCTGAGCTGACTGGCACTGCGCTCGTCGGGAAAAGATCTCTTGGGGTTCACGTAACACTACGGAAGCTGGCGGGGCTTGGGGCCGGTTGGCAACTCACGTAGCCGCATTGGTTTTTGAAGCATCCTCAGCCCTGGGCGAAAAACATGTTCTCGCTACGCCGAATTATCGCCCGGCCGGTTCAAGGACTTTCGGCGTTAATTCCCTCGGGGCTTAAGATCGCGTATTGCGCGGCCGG
>VAZS01000323.1 GCA_005884855.1 Alphaproteobacteria bacterium
ATGCCGCGGCCGGCGCCGATCACGATTTATCGAGCGCTGGACTTCCTGATCGAAAACGGCCTGGTCCACCGCATCGAAAGCCGCAACGCCTATCTCGCCTGCGCGCATGATCATGACGCTGCCGCGATGGTGGCGTTTCTGATCTGCGATGGTTGCGGCTCGGTCGGCGAAATTCCCGCGGCGCCGGTGGCGCAAGGCCTGAATGCCGCAGCCCGGGCCTCTGGTTTCGCGCCAAAGCTCTCCGTGGTCGAAATCACCGGGACCTGCGCGCACTGCCAGAAGGCTTGATCGGATTTGGGCATGATGTTTCCGGAGACCGGAAGACCGCTTCTCGCGATCATGCCCCAACGACACGGCGATAAGCCGGACAACGAGGTTCGATGCCTTCAGAACAATTGACGATTGCCACGGCGGGGCGGCCGCTCAGCGCCGGCGCAGTGGCACTGATGCTGATGCTGTGTCTGAGCTGGGGGTTCAACCAGGTCGCGGTCAAGCTGGCTCTGCCGGACATCCCGCCGATACTGCAGGCCACGATCCGCTCGGCCGGAGCGTTGATCGTGCTGATGCTGATCGCGCGGCTGCGAGGGGTGAAAATGTTCGAGCGCGACGGCACGTTAGTAGCGGGACTGTTCGCCGGCCTAATCTTCGGTGTCGAATTCGTGCTGATCTATCGCGGGCTATTTCTGACCTCGGCCTCGCGCGCGGCGGTGTTCTTGTATACTGCGCCGTTTTTCGTCGCGTTCGGCTCCTACATCTTTCTCGATGAGCGCTTGCGGGCGTCACAATGGGCCGGACTTGCATTGTGCTTCGCCGGCGTCGCCATCGCAATCGGGGTTCCCCAGCCCGGCGTTGATGCCAACGTGTTGCTGGGCGATTTCATGGTGGTCGGCGGGGGCGCGCTGTGGGCCGCCTCCACCCTGGTGGTCAAGACCACGGCACTTATCAAAGCGCCAGCGGAAAAGGGTCTGGGATATCAGGTGGCGGTATCGATCCCGATTCTCGGCTTCGCCGCCTGGATTTTTGGTGAAACCCTGACCCGGGTTCCCGGCCCGCTGGCGCTCACGTTGATGGTTTATCAGTCGATTTGGGTGGTCGGATTGACGTTCCTGATATGGTTTGCGCTGGTGAAAACCTATTCAGCGAGCAAATTGTCAGCATTTACCTTCATCACCCCTTTGTTTGGCGTCGTGGCTAGCTATCTCATCCTGCATGACAACCTGACCCCGGCGTTTGGCGCCGCCGCGCTGCTGGTAATTGCCGGACTTTACCTGGTTAACCGGCCCGGCCCGGCTGTTCCGGCTGCCACTGATCCATTGCTGAACGTCACGAAAACCTGATATTCGAGACCCCATGAACAAGCCCGTGAAACCGCCGCAGAACGACATCGCCGGTCCCAACTCCCGGCATAAAACCACCCCGGTCATGGTCGGCAACGTCGCGGTCGGCGGCGGCGCCCCGATCGTGGTGCAGTCGATGACCAACACCGACACCGCCGATGTGGCGGGCACCGTGGAACAGATCGCAGCGCTTTCAAGCGCCGGCTCCGAGCTGGTGCGGATCACGGTCGATCGCGACGAAGCCGCCGCGGCCGTGCCGCATATCCGTGACGCGTTGCGCAAGCGCGGCATCACCACGCCGTTGATCGGCGACTTCCATTACATCGGCCACAAGCTGCTGGCCGATTATCCGGCCTGCGCGGAGGCGCTGGACAAATATCGCATCAATCCCGGCAATGTCGGATTCAAGAACAAGCGCGACAGCCAATTCACCGACATCATCGAAATTGCCATCAAGAATGACAAGCCGGTGCGGATTGGCGCCAATTGGGGTTCGCTCGATCAAGAACTGCTGACCAAGCTGATGGAGGACAACGCCAAGTCACCCGAGCCGCTCGATGCGCGCGCGGTGACGCGGGAGGCCATGGTGCAATCGGCGCTGCTGTCGGCGGCGCGCGCCGAAGAGATCGGGATGCCGAAGAACCGCATGATCCTTTCGGCAAAGGTCTCGGCGGTGCAGGATCTGATCGCGGTGTACAAGGATCTGGCGGCGCGTTCGGACTACGCCATCCATCTTGGCCTGACGGAAGCCGGGATGGGGTCAAAGGGCATTGTGGCTTCGGCCGCCGCGCTCGGCATCCTCTTGCAGGACGGCATCGGCGACACCATCCGGATTTCCTTGACGCCGGAGCCCGGTGGCGATCGCACCATCGAGGTGCAGGTCGCGCAGGAATTGCTGCAGACCATGGGCTTTCGAACTTTCGTTCCGCTGGTCGCGGCATGCCCTGGCTGCGGCCGCACCACTTCCACCACCTTCCAGGAACTGGCGCGCTCGATCCAGGATTTCATTCGCGACGAAATGCCCGGCTGGAAGACGCGCTATCCCGGCGTCGAGGAGCTGAACGTCGCTGTGATGGGCTGCATCGTCAACGGCCCCGGCGAGTCCAAGCACGCCAATATCGGCATCTCACTGCCCGGCACCGGCGAAGCGCCGGCCGCGCCAGTGTTCGTCGACGGCAAGAAGTTCCGCACCCTGCGCGGCCCGACCATCGCCGCCGAATTCAAGGCGCTGGTGATCGACTATATCGACCAGCGCTACGGCGCGGGCGCGACGCCGACGGCGGCGGAGTAAAACCGTCGTTCCTGCGAGAGGGGTGACCCTGGGCCCCGTCCGGGTTAGGCTCGCGCAAGAGCCCATCGCCGGAGGATGCCCATGAACTCGCTTGCCAGCAAACAAGGCCCGCGCTATCGCCACACCTCCGGCGAAGAGGAGCCTTACGAGACCATCGCGGTCGAGAAGCTGACGCCGATAATCGGCGCGGAGATCTCCGGCGTCGATATTGGCAGGCTGATGTCGGATGATTCACGCTCGAACCGTCAAATGGACGAGATCCATCGCGCGCTCGCCGACAATCTCGTGATCTTCTTTCGCGATCAGCACATCACCCCGGAGCAGCACCTCGCGTTCGGGCGCAAATTCGGCGAGTTGCATATTCATCCAGCCGCGCCGCATGAGGGCGACGATCCGGCGCTGATGAAGATCCATGCCGACAAGGATTCACCGCGCGCCAATGGCGAAGGCTGGCATTCGGACGTGTCCTGCGACCTCGAGCCGCCGATGGGCTCGATCCTGCATATCCGGCAATGTCCGCCGCGCGGCGGCGACACCCTGTTCGCCAGCATGTATGCGGCTTACGAATCGCTGTCCGAGCGGATGAAGACCTATCTCGCTGGACTGACCGCTGTCCATGACGGCGAATCGACCTATCGCGGGCTCTATGCAAACTATGGCGTCGCCGACCGGCCGTCCTATCCGCACGCCGAACACCCGGTGGTGCGCACCCATCCGGTGACCGGAAAGAAGGCGCTCTACGTCAATCGCGGCTTCACGCGCCACATTGTCGGTATTCCCAGAGACAAAGGGGGAACGGCCGGTGTGATTAATACCGTCGTTGCGAGCCAACGGGTCGCGCGAATGCGCGCCCGATGACAGGCTCCGCGAAGCAATCCATGGCCCGGCATCACGGAAGCAAAGTTGGATTGCTTCGTCGCTTCCGCCTACGCTCGTTGAGCTACCGCGGACAAGTCGCTCCCGTGCGCAAACGCTTCGCGTTTGTCGCAGGCAAAGACGGATGAGATGGCGTGAGGCGGATCAGCGAAGCGTAATCCGCCGCTTTTTTGCTACATCCATCGCTGCGCGCAGGGACGAATTTATCCAGCCGGATCAATGTGATTTGGGCTGTCCAGTCCCGTTTGAAAAAACATTTCCGTTCTCGATTCACCCAAATCAATTCTATACCCCACGCCATCCCGTCCCGCACAGAGGGGCGTATCGCGATCGTCACGGACGTTGGGCACGGGATGCGGTGGACGCGGCAGCATCGGGCGCGCGAGGTGACGCAGGGCGGTTTCCCCGTGAGCGATCACCAAGCACGCTGACGAACGAGGCTAACGCGGACGGCGAAGTCGTGTGGTCCTGACGCCTCGACGCCGGCGTCAAGTCAGCGGAGGCATGTCGGCCCGACCGGGTGCGGACAACGCCATTAATCCGCTGATGACGGTGACAAAAAAGCCCGATCACCGGGGAGATCGCGAAGTAAGCCGTTAAAACCATTGCGTGTGGGAATGCCGGGTGTTTTCGGTGGACCTGTGGTGACGACGCTCGTGTGCTTTCTATTTTTTGCACGCGAGGCTGCGGGTGCATCGTGCGCCCGGCATTCCCCACGCCCTCGGGCGCGAAGGATTTGCGACTTCCTGACCGAAACCGGCGCGGGAACGCCGATGGGCGAGCTGCTGCGCCGCTTCTGGCTACCGGTGTTGCTCTCCGAGGAATTGCCCGAGCCGGACTGCCCGCCAAAAAAGATCGTCGTGATGGGCGAGGAGCTGCTTGCGTTCCGCGACAGTCGCGGCGTGGTCGGGGTCATCGATCAACATTGTCCGCATCGCGGCGCCAATCTCTGGCTCGGCCGCAATGAGGAATGCGGCATCCGCTGCGTTTATCACGGCTGGAAATTCGACACCGACGGCCGCTGCGTCGATATGCCGACCTCATATCCCGATCTCAACGCGAAAGACCTGATCCGGATCAAATCCTATCCGGTGCGCGAATGGGGCGACATGATCTGGGCCTATATGGGCCCATCGGGCGAAATCCCCGAGTTGCCCGCTCTGGAAATGGCGCTGCTGCCGCGCTCGCATCGCTACGTCTCGAAGAAGTGGCAGGACTGCAACTGGGTGCAGGCGCTGGAAGGCTCGATCGATACCGCGCATTTCACCTTTGCGCATCTGAGCTTCGAGAAAGGCGAGGACGAGGTGCTCGATATGAAGCGGCACTTCATCAACCCGATCGCGCGGATGAATTCCGATCACATGCGCTGGATTGCCGAGGACCCGCGTCCGGTGATCAAGATCCATCAGCATGAGGCGGGACTGACGATCGCCGGTGGACGGCTTACTGGCGGCGACAACATATACTGGCGTATCGCTCAGTTCCTGATGCCGGTGCATTCCTATGCGCCGAGCGCGATGCCAGGTGAGTGTATTTTCGGGCAGAGCTTTGTGCCGGTTACCGACACCAACTGCTGGATCTACACCTATGCGTGGAATCCGGAGCGTCCGCTGACGCAAGCCGAACGCGATGCCTACGACAGCGGCAATGGCGTGATATCGGAGGTCGATGAGAACTACGTGCCGCTGCGAAACAAATCGAACGATTATCTGATCGACCGCAAGCGGCAGAAGACCAAAAGCTACACCGGGATCAAGGGTGTCTCCGAGCAGGACGCGGCGGTGCAGGACAGCCAGGGACCGATCGCCGACCGCACCCGCGAACATCTCGGCCCGACCGATCTCGGCATATTGCGGTTTCGGAAACTGGTGATGGAGAGCGCGCGAGCGTTGCAGCAAGGCCAGGTGCCGCCGCAGCTTGCCCATCAGGAGCGTTATGCGGTGCGATCAGGCGCCTGCGTCACCGACAAGGCCAAAGACCTGCCCGCTGTCATGGTCGAGCGTTTTGGCGAGGAAACCGGCTATGTCGGCCGGCCGCGGATCGCCGCGGCGGAGTGAGGTGTTTGCGGCCGTCGTCCCTGCGAAAGCAGGGACCCATAACCCGAGGGCTATGTTGTTGAGAAAGTCATTGGCCACAGCGCCTATCGAGAGGTCATGGCGTATGGGTCCCGGCTCGCGCGAAGCCTGTCATCGGGCGCGCATTCGCGCGACCCGTTGGCTTGACCGGGACACAACTTCACCAAGCCAAACTCAGCCTCTGCGATATTCGCGATTGGCGAGGCTCGCTTCCTCCAGATCGAGGTCGCGCTCGATCCGCCGCCGGGTCTCGTCGGTGATCCTGCCGTCACGCAAAAGGACGTGGATGAATTTGCGCTCCGCCGCTATCAGTTCCCGCGTCAGGTCAATTCCGGCCGCCGATACATCGTCCACATTGGGATCAAGCGAGTCCGGCAACTGGTTGACGCGCGTCTCATGCCGGGCGCGCAACAGCTTGACCACCTCCTCGGACAATTTGCGATCGTCGGTGATGTCATCGAGCGATTTGAGCGCGACGCCAAGCGCCTCGCGCCGCGCAGCGATCTCCGACTCGAGCTCCGCCCGATGTTCGTTGCGGCCAGCTTGGGCGATGCCGAGCCAGCGCACCACCAAAGGAAGCCCGAGCCCGAGCCCGACCAGCGTGATCAAGATGACGCCGAAAGTGACGAACAGGATCAGGTCGCGATACGGAAATGCTTCCCCACTCGGAAGAGCGAACGGCAGTGCCAGTGCGGCGGCCAGCGACACCGCGCCCCGCACTCCGGTAAAGGCCAGCACGAACACCCATTGCCACGGGGGCGACGGATCGTGGGTGCGCACGCGCTTGATCAACCGCGGCAGGTAAGTTGCGGGAAAAACCCAGGCGAAGCGCGCGATGATGATCATGACCGCGACCAGCGCGGTCGCGAACAGGATGTGTTCGAGCGGAAATGCCGCCGACTTCTCGAACAGCGAGCGCATCTGGAATCCTGTTATCAGGAACAGCATGCCCTCGATAAGATAGATCACGAGGTCCCAGAAGAAGATGCCTTGCAAACGCGTTGCCGACGAGATCAACAGCGGCCCGTTCCAGCTTATGTACAGACCGCAGGCCACGGTTGAGATGACGCCGGAGCCGCCGAAATGCTCGGGCACCCAATAGGCGAGGTAAGGCGTGATCAGCGACAACGTGATCTCGATCTGCGGATCGCGGGCGCGATGGCGCATCCGCAGGCTGATCCAGCCCACCGCCACGCCGAACAGCATCTCGCCGGCAATAATGGTGGCGAACTCGCCTGCGGCGATCGGCAGCGAGAACATTCCGGTCGAAATCGCGGCCACCGCGAAGCGATACAGGATCAGCGCCGTGGCGTCGTTCGCCAGACCCTCGCCCTCAAGCACCACGACAATTCGGCGCGGCAGTCCGAGCCTTCGCGCGATCGCCAGCGGTGCGACGACGTCCGGCGGCGCGACAATGGCGCCGAGCAGGAATCCGATGCCCCACGGCAGGCCGATCAGATAATGCGTCGCGGCCGCAACCGCGATCGCGGTAAAGATCACGCAGCCGACCGACAACAGGATGATCGGACGCAGGTTGTACTTGAATTCGCGCCAGCTCATGGCGACGCTGGCGGAATAGATCAGGGGCGGCAATACCACCAGCAGCACGAGCTCCGGCGGCAGCTCCAGCGAGGGCATTCCCGGCACAAAGGCCAGCGCGATGCCGGCCAGCAGCAACAGGATCGCGGGGGCAACGTCGATCCGCCGCGCCAGAAGCGCGGTACCCGCCAGCACGGCGAGCAAAATCAGAAAGATCTGGAATGTCGCTTCCACCGTGCGCGATTCCTGTGGCGGTCCAATGTGCCCGGACCGGCGGCGTCGTCAATGCCGCAGAATCGGGTGTGCTATTGCCTCACATCGTAGCGATACGATTTCGAGACAATCTGCCAGCCGTCGCCGAGTTTCATCGCCACCAGATAGTCGGTGAAATAGCGCGGCGGCAATTGGCAGCGCGCCTTGATGAAGGCGGTAGAGTCGTCGGAGCGATCGACCGTGACGATAAAATCCTCGCGCGGCTTGCCTTCCGCTT
>VAZS01000365.1 GCA_005884855.1 Alphaproteobacteria bacterium
TAGGACAGCGAGTGTTCGGCCTCGCCGACTGGTATCGCGACGGCACCCTGGCGGAGTATCTAGCCATCGAGGCTCGCAATCTCGCGCCGCTCCCGGGCGACGTCGACTTCACGGTGGGCGCGAGTCTGCCAATCTCGGGCCTCACCGCATGGCAGGGACTGTTCCAGCACGGCCACCTTCAGGCGGGGCAGAGCGTCCTCGCGCATGGCGCGGCAGGCGCGGTCGGTTCGATGGTGACGCAACTCGCACGAGAGGTCGGCGCCTATGTTATCGGCACCGGACGTGCCGCCGACCGTCAGAAGGCGCTCGACTTCGGCGCGAACGAGTTCGTCGACCTCGAGAACGACGACCTGAAAGACGTCGGCGGAGTCGATCTGGTGTTTGATGTCATCGGCGGCGACATCCAGAAGCGGTCCGCAGGCCTGATTCGAGCCGGAGGAACGCTGGTGACCATCGTCGGACCGGCCGAGGCGCGGCCTGCCGACGGCCTGGCGGTCGACTTCGTTGTCGAGTCCGATCGTGCCCAACTGACTGAGATCGTCCAGCGGGTGCGGGACGGACGACTGCGGACGAACATCGGCAACGTCTCGACTCTCGACGAAGCCGTCCACGCCTTCAACTCGACCAAGCGACGCGCGGGGAAGATGGTCATCCGCGTTCGTCCGTGAGGACTCGGGTAGGGCGAGCGGTTCTTCAACAAAATCGGGGCTAAGCAGACCTGCGCTGGTCAGCCCGGGATTTCGATTTTAAGGGGACATCAGCGAACCCTTGGCCGACATAGTGCGGGAATCGAAGGCAGGGTTGCACCATCCAGGCCCTTCGCCACAATGTGAATTGGCATGAGCGCCTCAACGCCTAGCCAAGAGCAGCTTCTCTGCGTGAGAGTACGGAGGCCGGCAATTGCGCCCGAAATTTTCATTTTAATTCCGAGAGCATCATGATCACGACCCGCGAAATCATCGACCAGGATCGCCGCCGCCTCTTGAGGACGACCATAATGGGCTTTGCTGCGGTGAGCGCCGCGAGCCTTGCGCCGTCACAACTGATTGCTGCACCCGCGAGCGACGCAATTCGCCCCTTCCGCGTCCACGTCCCGGACGAGCAGCTCGCCGATCTCCGTCGGCGAATCCTGGCGACGCGCTGGCCGGATCGCGAGACGGTTTCCGATCAATCGCAGGGCGCGCCGCTCGACAAGCTTCAGCAGCTCGTCCGTTACTGGGGCACCGGCTACAACTGGCGGAAGCTGGAGGCGAAGCTCAACGGCCTGCCGCAGTTCATCACCACGATTGACGGCGTCGACATCCATTTCATCCACGTCCGTTCGAAGCACCCCAACGCGCTTCCGGTGATCGTCACGCACGGCTGGCCGGGATCGATCGTCGAGCAGCTCAAGATCATCGATCCGCTCACGAATCCCACCGCACATGGGGGAAGCGCCGAAGATGCGTTCGATATCGTCATTCCGTCGGTGCCGGGCTACGGGTTTTCCGGCAGACCTAAAGAAACCGGCTGGGATCCGGATCGCATCGCGCGAACCTGGGCGGCGCTGATGAAGCGCCTCGGCCACAGCCGATATGTCGCCCAGGGCGGCGACTGGGGCACTCCAATCTCTAGCGCGATGGCACGGCAGAACGCCGAAGGATTGCTCGGCATCCATATCAATCTGCCGGCGACTGTGCCCCCCGAGGTGGCCGCATCGCTGACCGGCGGGCCTGTACCGGCTGGACTCTCCGACAAGGAACGCGCGCAGGTCGAAGCGCTGATGGCGTCCGGTAAGAGGGGTAACCTCGCGTACTTCACGATGATGACCGCGCGACCGCAAACGGTCGGCTACGGCGCGACGGACTCTCCAGTCGGTCTCGCGGCGTGGGTCCTTGTGCATCCCGGCTTCAAGGACTGGAAGTACGGAGCCGATCCCGCGCAATCCCCCACCAAAGACGACGTGCTGGACAACATCACTCTGTATTGGCTGACCAACACCGCAGCCTCGGCGGCGCGGCTCTACTGGGAGAACGGTGCGCGCGGCAGCGTCATTGTCGCGGCCGCGCAGAAAACCGGCGAGATTTCGCTTCCCGTCGCGATCACGGTCTTTCCGGAAGACGTCTATCGGCCGCCGGAGACATGGGCGCGGCGAGCCTATCGCAACCTGACTTATTATAACGAAGTCGATAAAGGCGGCCACTTCGCCGCCTGGGAGCAGCCGGAGCTATTCAGTGCCGAGCTCCGCGCTGCTTTCAGATCATTCCGCAAGTCTTGAGACAAGAGGAAAGCTCACATGAAACCCCTTCGGATCATGATAACGGCGGCGCTGACGTCCGCAAGCATGCTGATGCTGCAAGCGGCGTACGGACAGCAAGGCGTCAAGCGCACCGATCTGCAACAACACGATCTCAGCATTCCCGGCCGCGAGGTGATCCAGGTGCGCGTCGACATCGCGCCTGGCGTGGTGGCGCCCAAGCACACCCACCCAGGCGAAGAAATCATCTATGTCCTCGAAGGCGCGCTGGAGTACGAGCTCGAGGGCAAGCCGCCGGTAACGCTGAAGGCGGGCGACGTATTGTTCGTCCCGTACGGAGTGCCGCACTCGGCGAAGAACGTCGGCAGCATCAACGCGGCGGAGCTCGCGACCTACATCGCCGATAAGGGGAAACCACTCGTAACGCTAGCCAAGTAACCGCCAGCTAGACTGCCGTAGTAGGTGGCTTCACCAAAGGAGACTTTTCAATGAAGGCGAACAGGCTTCTGGTGAACGGGCTGCTCGCGGCGCCGGCCGGAACTTGGCTCGCCGGCTTTGTCGCCGAAATGAAAGGGCAGCCCCATGACAACTAACAGCGAAAATGTTTTCATTTTCGGGCATCAGGGAATTTTCCCGCAATTTTGACAGGACTCTCGTAAGCGTCGCAAGCCTCCATTTCTCACACACTTCTCTCCGCTTTCACGGAGTTTTTTCGGCCGTGCGCTGTTTCGGTGTCGCAGCTCGTGCGACTTCGGTCCCCTCCCGCGCTTAAACGACCCCGGCGCAGCTCGCCCCAAACAAAGGGAAGCGCCGGCGCGAGCTGCGCTGGTCAGCGTCGCGTAGTCCGAGAGAATGACCCCCAGCCTGCATCAGCGCATCGTCCTTCAACATTTCTAGTCGCGACGGTGGCGAGGTGACGAGGCAGTCTACTCCAGCGAATCTCGATGTGTCGAACAAGGCGGCGACAAGCAGTTGGATGTTCGCCAGTGAACGTCAGGCGCGTTCGCCGGCTGCGCGACGCCGATGCGCAATCTGTTCGGCTTCCTGGGTCAGCAGGCGGCGATCGGGCTTATTGGTCGCGGTTAGCGGAATCGTGGGCCGGAACTCGATAAAGCGCGGATGAGCGAAGGCAGGTCCATTGTCGATCGTAAATTTTTTGATCGCAGCTTCGTCGAGCTTGGCACCGTCCTGCAGCACGACGAAGGCGAACGGCAGCGAGCCCTTGATTTCGTCTGGGACAGGCACAACCGCAGCTTGGTGCACGCCGGGCATCCGCTCGACCAGCTTCTCAACTTCGCCCGGCCAGACATTTTCGCCGCCGACCACGAACATGTCGTCAGCGCGGCCGAGGAAATGGAAAAACCCGTTCTCGTCCCGGCGCATAATGTCTCCGGATCGATACCAGCCGTCGCGCATCACTTCGCCGGTCTTTTCCGGTTGGTTGTTGTAGCCTTCCATCAGCATCGGGCTCTTCATGTAAAGCACGCCCTCGTCCGGGGACGGACCTTCCCGAAGCTCGACGAGCGCGCCCGGCACCGGATAGCCCAGCGCCGTGTCCGGGCGCGGCAAACCGTCGGGATGCGGACCGAATACGCCCGGTCCCGCCTCGGTGGTGCCGTATGCATTGCTGATCGCTGCGCCAGGGAAGAGGCTTTGCACCTTCTCGACCAGTGACTTGGTCAGCGGCGCCGAACCCATCATCACGTTGGTTACTGACGAGAAGTCGAGCGTTTCGACGAGTTCGCACTCGCGCGCCAGCATCGCCATCATGGTCGGCACCGATGTCAGCCAGGTCACCCGATACTTGGCGATCGCTTGGGCATAGAGTCGCGCATCGAAGGCCGGCAGCAACACCATTGACGCTCCGGCGTGCAGCGCCGTCTTGACGCTGATCGTCGCGTTCATGTGGAACATCGGGGCAGCAATGATGTAGCGGTGCTGCGAACGATCGCCGGCGCGTGCCGCCACATCCAGCGCCCACATCTGCGACTCGTGGGACAGCAGCACGCCCTTCGGCATGCCTGTCGAGCCGGAGGTGTAGAGGATCATGGCGATCTCGCGGGCTTTCGGTTCGAACGCGGTGAACGGGCCATAGTCGAGCAGCGCGGGGTAGCCATCGGGGGTGTCGAAATCGATGCCGAGTAGATGACCCGGAACCAGCGACGCCCGCTCGTGATCGTGAAACACCGCGCGAAGGTCGGCATCCTTGACGATGTATTCGACGGTTTCCCGCGCCAGCTTAAACGAGATCGGCACCGCGACCATGCCGGCCCGCATGACCCCGAGATAGACCGCGATCATCGGCGCCGAATTCAGGGACATGATGCCAATGCGGTCGCCCTGCTTGAGCCCCTTGGCAAGCAGGCCACGCGCCACCGCATCGCAAGCGGCGTCGAGCCCGGCGTAGGTGACTTCGTCCGGTCGGTCGGGCTGACGAAGATCTATGATCGCTATCTTGGCGGGATTCTTCGATGGATCGAAGCAGCAACCGAGGTTACGGGACGGCCAGGACATCACTTCCGCTCCAGAGAAAGTTCAACGCCACAACCCGCTCGCCGCGCGGGGCCGCCGCAAAGTTGTATCGCGCCCCGAGCGATGAGCGATCGATCACTTCTTGACTAACGGGCAGGCGCTCTCAGATAACGGGCGGAACGCCTGATCGGCCGGGATCGTCTCGAGGATATTGTAGAAATCCCATGGTCCGTTCGACTCCGACGGCTTCTTCACCTCCGCAAGATACATGTCGTGCACCATGCGACCGTCGATCCGAATGTGGCCCTCGCGCGCGAAGAAATCGCTAATCGGCATCTCGCGCATCTTAGCCATCACGGTCTGCGCGTCCAGCGTCCCGGCCGCAGCGACCGCCTTCAGATAGTGCATCGTCGACGAGTAATCGCCGGCCTGAGTCGAGGTCGGCATCTTCCCGAATTTCTCCAGGAAGCGCTTCGACCAGGCGCGGGTCTCGTCGTTACGATCCCAATAAAACGCCTCCGTGAGCAGCAGCCCCTGCGCAGCGTTGAGGCCGAGCGCTTTGGTGTCGTTCAGATTGATTGCCAGACCGACGACCTGCTGGTTGCCGCTGCGGCCGATGCCGAATTCGGCTGCCGACCTGATCGAGTTGATCGTATCGGCGCCGCCGTTGGCGAGCGCAATCACGTCGGCGCCAGAATTCTGCGCCTGCAGCAAAAACGACGAGAAGTCGCTGGTATTGATAGGATGTTTGATCTCCGAAACCACGGTGCCGCCCGCCTGCTCGACGAAGCGCCGGCTATCGTTCGCGAGCTGGTGGCCGTAGGCGTAATCGGCTTCGAGGATTGCCCATTTCTTCTTGCCACGGCGGACGACGCCATTTGCCGTGCCGCGGGCGAGCGCATAGGTGTCCCACGTGTAGTGGATGCTGTTTGGCGTGCACTTCTCATTCGTGATCGCCGATGTGCTCGCGCCGTTGACGATCGCGATGCGATTCTTCGACTTCGCCAGTTCCATTACGCCGAGCGCCACCGCTGAGTTCATTAGATCGGCAAGCATCACTACGTTCTTCTCGTCAATCCACTCGCGCGAGAGCGACACGCCGATGTCGGCCTTATTCTGGTGGTCGGCGGAGATCACCTCGATTGGACGGCCAAGCACCTTGCCGCCGAAATCGTCGACCGCCATGTTCACCGCCACGAGTGCGCCCGGACCAGAGATGTCGGCAAACAGCCCCGACATGTCGGTGAGCACGCCGATCCGCACCGGCGAGGTATCCGCCGCCTTCTGCTGAGCTGACAAGCTGTCGACAGCTACGGTCGCGAGGCCAAGCCCCGCAAAAAATGCGGCCGTGGCGAGCCGCTTCATCACAGTCCTGCGGTAAACGTTCTTCATAGCTCCTCCAACTAGTTGGTCGTCACTGTTACTTGGGCTCACGCTTAGGGGTAAGAAAACACGGGAAGTAGTTTTTCCGGCCGCCACCGGATTTAGAGAACAACAAAACGGGGCCGGAACGAGCGCTCATAGTCCTTGGCCGCCGCTCGCTTCGATGGTCTCGCCAGTAATCCAGCCGCCCTCGCGCGACGCCAGAAACGCGACTACCGGTGCGATGTCGTCAGGTCCGGCAATTCGGCCGAGCGCCACGGTGTCGCGGATCGCGCCGCTGCGCTGGGGATCTGAGGCGGCGGGGTTGAGGTCCGTCGAGGTTGCACCCGGATGCACCGCGTTGACGGTGATGCCACGCGGGCCGAGATGCACGGCGAGCACGCGGCTGAGCGTCGACAGCGCGGCCTTGACCGGCGCGTAGACCGGCATCGTCGGGAACGACAGCCGCGCGGCGATCGACGAGATGTTGATAATGCGGCCGCCGTCCGCCACAACCGGGAGCAACTTCTGAATCAGGAAGAAAGGCGATTTGAAGTTGATCTGCAGCATACGATCGAAGTCGGCTTCGGTCACCTGCTCGATGCTCTTGCGATCGTCGATGCCCGCATTGTTAACGAGAATGTCCAGCTTCGGCGGATCGCGCCGCGTACGGAGCTCGCCGAGTAAGGCGGCTGCCAAGTAGCTGACGCCGGCGGGCTCGGCAAGATCCGCCGCGATGAGGAAGCCGTCACCGCCTCCCAGGCGGATCAGATCGAGCGTCTCCTTCGCCTTGTCGCGTTCAGCCCGGTAATGAACGCCAACGAGCGCGCCGTCTTGCGCCAGCCTGACAGCGATCGCTCGGCCGATGCCGCGGCTTGCGCCGGTTACGAGTGCGATCCTGTCGGCAAGTGGCTTCATCGCCGCGCTACACTTGCGGACGTTCTAGATCGCATAGCTACCCCGCCCGATCGCGATCAGGGCGCCCTTTTCGTCGTGGACTTCGACATCAGCGACGCCGACGGTGCGGCCGAGCCGGCGCACCCGACCGGTGCAGATCAGCCCGGTGTCGATCGCAGGCCGGAAGAAATCGACGCGGAAGTTGATGGTCGGCAGGCCGCGGCCGATGAACATAACCAGCGCGTAGTCGGCCACGGTGTCGATGATCGAGGCGATCGGACCGCCGTGCCATTGCTTGGTGCCGGGCTCGCGCTCGAACTCCGGCCGCATCGGCGATCGCATGACGATTTCCTGCTTGTCGGCGTCGAGCGCGGTCACCGTCAGACCGAGAAACGAGATGAACGGCGACTGCTTCAGCATCGCCTCGATCTGGCTCTGATCAAGCGGCGTGGTCATGGCGTCACCACGACTTTGCCAAACACGGTGCGGTCTTCCAGCATCCGCAGCGCTTCCGCCGCCTGCTGCAGCGGGAACGACTTGTCGATGAGCGCGGTCAGCTTGCCAGTGGAGACGAGCGCAAACAGCTTCTCGAGGTCGTCGCGCGCCCAGCCGTTGGAGCCGCGGATCTGCAGTTCGAACGTCCAGATCACTCGGAGGTCTTCGGGCGGATCGTAGCCAGCCGTCGCCCCGCAGGTGAGGATGCGGCCGCCGAGCTTCAGTGTACGCAGCGACTTTACCCATGTATCGCCACCGGTGAAGTTGACGACGACATCGACGCCTCCGTTGACCGACGAGCCGCCGCCGGCGCGCTGCGGCCGTCCGTGACGCTGCCGCACCGTATGCACGAAGTCTTCCTGGGTGTAGAGGATGACTTCGTCGGCGCCGAGCTCCTTCAGCCGGCGCCCCTTCTCTTCCGAGCCGGCACAGGCAACGACATAGGCCCCGGCAATCTTGGCCAGCTGAACGCAGCACACCCCCACGCCGCCGCTGGCACCGAGGATCAGTACCTTCTCGCCCGCTGTGACCTGACCGTTGGTGGTCATCATGCGGTGCGCGGTACCGTAGGCAACCGGCAACGCCGCCGCCTGCTCAAAGCTCACATTCTCGGGAATCCGCATGAGCTGGTGCGCACGTGCGTTGCACAGCTCCGCGAGACCGCCGTTCATAGTTTCACCCATTAGCCCGCCCTCGACGCGGTTAAGCGGATCGACCAGCACGCGGTCACCAATCTTCCACCCTTCGACATCGGGACCGACCTTGACGATCTCGCCGGCGACGTCCAGGCCCATGATCACCGGCAGCGGGATTTTGATACCCGGCATGCCACGGCGGGTGAAGATGTCATGATAGTTCAGGGACGTCGCGCGCACGCGCAGCAGAACGTCGGCGTGTCCGATCTCGGGATCAGGAAAGTTCGAGTCGAAAGTGAGCTTGTCGAGCCCCCCCTGTTCCCGTAGGACCATCGCGCGCATCTGAACGTTCTCCCTAGGCTCTGTCCGGCGCGGCCGAGCGGCCCGTCGCAGAGAAATCGACTGCCGCATCGGTCAGAGCGACCCGCGCGTTGTGCGCCGCAAAAACACCTTTGCTTCACGCATTCGGCCGCCGTAAACCATAGCCGAGAGGACCGCTATCGCGAACACCCAAACTCGCAATTCGAGGCGCGAGCCGATCCCCGCGGCCTGGCGGGTGCGCACGCGCCTGCGACTTGCGATCCTGTCGGGTCGCTTGTTTTTTACTTGCCGCATACTACGCACTGTCTCCACGGCATGTCCGGCTTACCTTCCTTCTGGAGCAGACATGGTCTGCCCCCCGCCGGGCATGTCCGAAAAGTGATCTCGTGCTGATAGCGCCGGCAATCGAGGGACCGGCGCGAGAAGGTAGAACGTCAACGCACCCAAGAACCGTAGCGGAAAGAATACGGGCTTCGCCTTGGAAACGTCGACGAAGGACTCTTCCTGCATGATCTTCATCTCTCGACCCCGCGCGAGGACCTATTCGGAATCGGATTTAGCTCGGCAGCATACGACGCGAATAAACTCCAAGCGCAAGAACAGAACCCATAGTCATCACCACCCCGAGGGCCATTAACGGATCGGAGGATAGTGCGGCGGACAACGCCACCCCAATGGCGGCTCCCATCATCTGCATGAATCCGAGAAGAGCAGATGCTGCGCCAGCGTTCTTCCCGAAGGGAGCCATTGTCTGCGCCGTACCCAGAGGGTTAACGATGCCCATGCCGAGAAGAAAGACCAACGACGAGCCCAGAAAAGGCAGGAAACTGCCATTTACAAGCGCAGCCACGAGAACCGCGATGCTACCGACGCCGCAAAGCATCAACGCTATCTGTATCGACCGCTCGAGCCCGATACGTTCGCGCATTCGGTTCCCTATCAGACCGGCCGCAAAGACCACGAGAACCGTTCCGGCGAAGAAGAAACCGACCTCGATTGGACGAAATGCCATCAGCTCAATCATCACGCGAGGCGCTGCTGAGAACATCGAGAATAGCCCGCCCATGATAAAAGCAACGGTCGTCGCGGGTACGATGAAGCGCCGGTCCCGCAACAGCTGCAGATACCCTCCTCCTATGAATCCGATGTGAACGCTCGTGCGTTCGGCACGATGAGTCTCGCCAAGTGAAGCCGCGAACCCGGTCGCCGCAACTGCCGCAAAGATTGCTACAAAATAGAAGCACGAGCGCCAGCCGAAAAAGTGATCGAGCGTACCCCCAACCAGCGGTGAGAACCCAGGAGCGGCTGCCATTGCAATGGTAATGAGCGTCAGCGTTTTTGCCAGCGCTGCCCCACTGAACAGATCGCGCGCGATCGCTCGGGATAAAACCGATGTTGCGCAAGCGCCAGCCGCCTGAATGACTCGGC
>VAZS01000366.1 GCA_005884855.1 Alphaproteobacteria bacterium
CAACGCTCGTCAATCTCACCAGCTTCAATGCCAAGCCCATTCACGGGGTGAAGCTTGAATGGATCGGTGAGATCTGCGTGACCCTGCCGAGGGGCCAGATCGAACGTCTGCGGGGCAAGGCGGTTGCCCGGGCGCGCAAGGCGGCGAAAGGGCATGGCGGCCGTACCGCGGAAAAGTGAAAAGACCCCGAATCAGCGCCGGCGCGCGATTCCCGCTGGTCTGGCGACCCAGCTGAAGAAATTGCTGTTTTTCGGAATTTGTACTTGACTGGCTTCTGATTTTCAGAAATTGTGCGCCATCGTTTGCCCACCCCTAGCGAAAGCATGCATGCAATATTTCGTCGTGATGATCGATTACGGCCGTCGCGGGCGCGAGGCCATCGTCGATCCCGAAATCACCCGCCGTGAGGTCATCTCGCGGATTGCCTCCGGCGAATACAAGAACATCAGCTTCATTCACGAGATCGCGGGTTGTTCGGTCGATGACATCACGGCTGAGATCTTGACGGAAGCCGCGCTCCCGAAAATGGCGCTGACTGGTGCTGACCTGCAGGCCAACCGTTTCGATCATGCCCGCGATCTGCGCAAGGCCGATGCATAATCGGCAGTTTAGGTTCTCAACGTGGCGGCGTTCTCGGTTCGCGGCGGGTTCGCTACCGCTGCTTTGGCGGGTCGCTCGGCCGTTGGCGCTGGCCACTTTCGGGCATCTTGTCCCTGCCCTGATCGGCATTGGCATCGCTGCCGCCTGAGGTAGACGTGCCGCTTCCGCTCGGGCTCTTCGTCGAACTGCCCGTGGTGGGCGATGTGCCGGGCGTGGCGGAACTCGCTGCGGGATCGCCGGTGGTAGATCCCCGGCCGCTCGGAGCGCCTTGTGCGAACGCGAACGTATTCGCAAGTCCGAGGACAGTAGTCGCGGTGGCAAATGCGATTGCGGTGAGTTTCATGGCCGCTCCTTGCGGAAGAAGGATAATCCCGGCGAGGAGCAGCGGTTCCGCTGCCGTCAGATCATCAAGGCTTCGGGTCCTCAGGCCGCCACCGGTTCAGCAGACCAAACTCGCACGTCACATCAGCTCATCTCGATGCAAACTGATTTGAAACGGAGCCGTTGTGATCCTGGAGTTGATGAGCGGCACGTATCCAATACAGCCGCACCGACAACGCGGAACTTCGGCATCGTGCCCGGGTTATTTCGTCTGATGAACTGATGGGGGACTCGCGGGGGGCGCCCGAGGGTGTCATGTCAAAAATCAAAATCTTCAGCGTCGTTGCTCTGACCGCCGTTCTTGCAGGTGCCGCTTACGCGCAACACGGAAGAGGCGGCCCAGGTGGTGGTGGAGGCCCGCACGGAATGGGCGGAGGCGGAGGTGGAGCTCCGCATGGCATCGGCGGCGGCGGCGGCGGAGCCCCGCACGGATTCGGCGGGGGCGGAGGTCCACGTGGCTTTGGCGGCGGCGGAGTCCCGCATGCCATGGGCGGCGGAGGAATCCCTCACGGCGGCATAGGCGGCGGTGGAATGCGTTTCGGCGGTGGGCCTCATGGTGGACCTCATATCGGCGGTGCGCCGCGATTGGGCGGCGGCATGCATGTCGGCGGTGGACGAGTCGGGGGCGCACCTCATGTCAGTGGCGCACCCCATCTCGGTGGCAGGCAAGTGGGCGGCGGGCAAGCCGGGCCGAGGTTCGCAGCAAGGCCGAGTTCCCACGCTCAGCGTTCGTTTGCGGCGCATGGCAATCGGTTTGCCGGCCGTGGAGAGACGCCAAACGCAGGTCGAAACGCGGCGTTCGGTCGAAATCGGGACGCAGCAAACTTCAGCCGAAGCGGGAACTTTGCGGGTGTAAGGTCAACTTCGATGCGGAACGCGTTAAACTCGCAGCAGCTCGCGGGCGCGTTGCACAACAGGTCCGCGCTCATCAATCCGGCTATCCGCTCCCAGATTTCAGCGAGGGCGGCCACCGCTGGGCTGGCGGGATTGCATGATGGCCGCGGCCGCGGCGGATGGTGGCGGCACCGTCATGGCGGTTTCGGCTGGGTCGGCCCGCTGTTCTGGCCGTTCGCCTATTACGACATCTATGACTACACGCTTTTGGGCTATGGCTATGACGACCCGTTCTGGGATTACGGCTATGGCGACGTCTACGCCGGCATCTTCTCACCCTACGGCTATGACGACCTCTCGGGCTATTTGTTGCAAAGCAGACAGCGGGTCAGCACGAGGCATGCTCGCGAACGTAGAGGCGTCACGCCTGACCAGTTGGCGCAAATGTGCGGCGAGGACAGCCGCGAAATCGCGGGCCTGCCGATCGACCAGATCCAGCAGGCCGTTCAACTCGATGATGCCCAACGCGCGGCGCTCGACGATCTTGACAACGCTTCGCTGAGAGCGGCCCAGGAAATCAAAGCGGCATGCCCGACCCAAATCGCGCTGACCGCGCCTGACCGGCTCGCTGCGATGCAGCGGCGGATCGAGGCGATGATATCGGCGGTGGATATTGTTCAACCGCCGCTGCAACGATTCTACGATCTCCTCAACGAGGAGCAGAAAGCGCGCCTTAATGCGCTTGGTCAGGATCAGCGCGACGTCCAAACCGCAAAGAACGGCGGCAACTCGATCAGCCAAAATTGCGGCGTCGCCCAGAGCGGCGTGACTGGCTGGCCATCCGCCGAAATCGATGCGAGGGTCCATCCAACCGAAGCGCAACGGGCAAGTCTCGCCGCACTGCAAGACGCCACCGCCAAAGCGGCGGATATGCTGAACGCCTCGTGTCAGCCGAGTGATGCCATCACGCCGCCAGCGAGGCTTGAAGCGATCGGCAAACGGCTCGACGTCATGCTGCAAGCCGTCAAGAGCGTGCGCGCGGCGCTCGACGACTTCTATGGCCAGTTGAGCGACGAGCAGAGGGCGCAGTTCGAAGCAATAGGTCCCCGCCGCTCGGCATCGGCGGGTTCAGAGCGTTCGGGTGCGACCCCGCGTCATCATGGCCGCCGTCACCACGCCAGCATCGGCGGCGTCATCAGGCGTTTCATCACGATGATGCGCTGATCGGGTGGTCGGGCCAAAGTCGCAGGGACGTTGGTGTAAAATTTGTGAGCCGGCAGTCGTATGCATGCATTAGAAGTCCCCACCATCGCAAAAGTGTCGAAGCGGCTGGTGCCCTTCCTGATCGTCTGTTACTTCGTCGCCTATCTGGACCGCGTGAATGTCGGCTTCGCCGCGCTCACGATGAACCAGGATCTCGGCCTGTCACAAACCGCATTCGGTTTTGGCGCCGGCATCTTTTTCATCGCCTATTTCATTTTCGAGGTTCCATCGAACCTGCTGCTGGAACGGTTTGGTGCTCGCAAATGGATCGCGCGCATCATGTTGAGCTGGGGAATCCTGTCTGGGGCTATGGCCTTCATTCCGAGCATCGCCCGCGCCACCGGGCTTGGCAACGAGCACAGCTTCTACCTGCTGCGCGTGTTGCTCGGCGCGGCCGAGGCCGGGTTCTTTCCCGGAATCATCTTCTATTTGACCTTGTGGTTCCCAGCGGAGTATCGGGCACGAATCGTAGGCTACTTCATGGCTGCCATTCCACTCTCGACTGTGATCGGCGCGCCCATCTCGGGCGTGCTGTTGTATCTGCATGGCGGGCTCGGGCTCGCCGGCTGGCAATGGTTGTTCATCATCGAGGCCGTCCCCGCGATTCTTCTTTCCGGCGTGGTATTTTTCTATCTCACGGATCGCCCCGCGGAGGCCGCCTGGCTCGCTCCTGACGAGCGTAACTGGCTTGCCGGGCGCCTGGAAACCGAGCGGCGACATCGCGAGAGCGTGCACAGCTACACGGTAATGCAGTCGCTCGTGAACCCCCGAGTGATCGGGCTTAGCCTGGTGTATTTCGGCGCGGTCGCGACAAATTATGGATTGAGTTTCTTCCTGCCGCAAATCGTCAAAGCCTTCGGCCTCAACACCTTCCTCACGACGCTGGTTTCCGCCGCACCTTATGTAGCGGGCGTGATCGGCATGGTGTGGTGGGGCCGGCGCTCGGACCGTCTCGTCGAGCGACGATTTCATGCCGCATTCCCGCTGTTTGTCGCTGCGGCCGGCATCGCCGCATCCACAGCGCTCGATGATCCCACGCTGAAAATGCTGGCGCTTTGCGTCGCCGGTTTCGGCATCTTCGCCTGTCTCCCGGTATTCTGGACGCTGCCCACGGCGTTTCTGTCAGGCGCGGCAGCTGCCGCCGGTATTGCCGTTATCAACTCGATCGGCAACCTCGCCGGCTTCGCCGGGCCGTTTGCGATGGGCTGGATCAAGGACGCGACCGGCAGCTACACCGGCGGGCTGTTGCTGCTAGCCGGACTCGGCGTTCTCGCCATGGGCATCGTGCTTATGCTCGGCCACGATGACACGCTCGAACGCGCACCGGTGGCCGCGGAGTAGTCTCGCGAGCCCTTTGAAGCAAGCGCATCGGCGCGGTGCCGCGCAAAGTTCTCAGATCGTCAGAACCGTCGAGCCCGTGGTCTTACGCGCGGCGAGGTCGGCGTGCGCCTTCGCCGCTTCTTTCAGAGGATAGGTCTGACGAACTTCGATCTTGACTGCGCCGGACTTCACGACGTCGAACAGCTCATTCGCCATGGCGACCAGGTTTTCGCGTTTGGCGGCATAGGTGTTGAGCGTCGGCCGGGTGACGTACAGCGATCCCTTCTGCGCCAGAAGTCCAAGGTTGAGCGGCTCGACGCTGCCCGAGGATTGCCCGAACAGCGCAACGACACCGAGCGGCGCCAGGCAGTCCAGCGATTTCAGGAATGTGTCCTTGCCTACGGAATCATAGACAACGGGCACTTTCTTGCCCCCGGTGATCTCTTCAACGCGCTTCACGAAATCCTCTCGCGTATAGACGATCGTATGAGCGCAACCGTGGTCCTTGGCCAGTTTTGCCTTCTCATCGCTGCCGACCGTGCCGATCACGGTGGCACCGAGATGCTTCGCCCATTGGCCCAGGATCAGGCCGACACCGCCCGCGGCGGCATGCAGCAGGATGGTATCTCCGGATTTAACCCGATAGGTCTGGCGGATCAGATATTGCACCGTCAGACCTTTGAGCATCATCGCGGCTGCGGTCTTGTCATCGATGCCGTCGGGCAGCTTCAACAAACGGTCCGCCGGGATCAGCCGCGCTTCGGCATAGGCGCCGAGCGGCGCAGCGCCATAGGCGACGCGGTCGCCCGGCTTCAGATCGGTGACACCGGCGCCGACTTCCTCGACCACACCCGCCGCCTCGCCGCCCAGCCCACTCGGCAACTGTACCGGATACAGCCCCGACCGATTGTAGATGTCGATGAAGTTCAGCCCTACTGCGGTATGGCGGATGCGCGCCTCGCCCGGACCGGGCTTGCCCAGATTGAATTCTTCCCAAACCAGAACTTCGGGGCCGCCGGTTTTATGAAAGCGGATGGCGTGCGTCATGGAACTACTCCTTAGGCTGACAAAGAAACGATGAACTGACAAAGAACGATGAAGAGGCAGTCAGGCCGCCGGGCGCTTCGCCCGGCGGCGGTGGTGTAGCAGCATTCACGCGTCGATCGCATCCTTGATCTTCTTGCGCGTCAGTGGCAGGTCGCGCAGCCGTTTCCCGGTGGCGTTGGCGATGGCATTGGCGATCGACGCCGCCGCCGGCCCTTGGCCGGTCTCGCCGCTGCCGAGGAATGGCTGACCGGGCCGGTTCAGGATGTGAACGTCGATGATGTCGGGAACCGAATTGAACCGGAGGATGGGATAGGTCTGCCAATCGATGCTGGTGATCCTTGTATCGTCGAACGTAACGGCTTCGTACAGTGTCCAGCTCATCGATTGCAGGATTGCGCCTTCGATCTGGTTGATCAGGCCGTCTGGATTGACGACCTGGCCGCTATCCACCGCCGCCACCGCACGCACCAGACGCGGTTGCCCGGTCTCGCCGTTTACTTCCACCTCGCTGGCAACAGCGCAATAAGCGGCGAGATTCTTGTAGCGAGCAAATCCAAAGCCGTATCCGCGATTGCGCGGCGCCTTTTGTCCTTTCTGCCAGCCGAAGCCTTGAGCTGCTTTTTGGATCACCTCGCGTCCGCGCGGATCGTCCAGATGTCTCAGCCTGAACTCGACCGGATCGGCACCAGCCACCTTCGCGAGTTCGTCCATGAAACTCTCGGTCGAAAACACATTGTGGTAGGCGCCGAGCGACCGCAGCGCCGAAATACGCACCGGCATGGCCGGGATGAAGTGGTGCACTACATGCGCATTGGGAAACTTATAGATTGGAATCGCATTGCGGTCGCCTCCGCCTTCCGGCAACGGCAATGGTTTGGGCGCCGGCGCGGCAAATGCCTTTGACATGTGCTGGGCCGCCAGCATGGCTCCGGCACCGCCTGGCCGCATCGAATGGGTGTTACTCCAGACTTCAAAATTCCAGTCCGCGATCGCGCCATTGCCGTCGAGCGATGCCTTCAACCTCGTCACCATCGCCGGCCCGAACGGCTCCCAAGCGTGCTCCTGCTCGCGCATCCATTGTACACGGATGGGAACACCCGGCAGTTCACGCGCAATCAGCGCGGCATCAGCCGCGGCATCATCCGCCCCGTTGTGGCCGTAACACCCGGAGCCCTCGACGTGGATACAGCGAACGTTGGCCGGCGGCATGCCCAACATCTCCGCGATGGCCTGGCGATCGGGATAGACACCTTGAGTGTGGGTCCAGACGGTCATGACGCCATCGATCGACTGCGCGACCGCGCAGGACGGGCCGATGGAGCCGTGGGCCTGATAGGGCCGCGTATAGCTGGCGTCCAGGGTCTTTTGGCCAGTTACTGACGGGTCGCTCTGCTGCAAGATCGTCTTGTCTTGCGACGGCAGGCTGGTGAGCACGCGCCCCAGATCGTGCTGGTTCGGGAGCCGTGGCATCTCCTTCCATTTCGCCGCAGCGGACAGCGCAGCCATGGCTTTTATCGTCTGGAATTCCTTCTTGGCGACGACCGCGAGGAAGTTGCCGTCGCGGACCACCTTGACCACGCCGGGGAGCTTTTCGACGGCCGAGACATCGCACTCCGTCAGTTGCGCTCCATAGCTCGGCGGCCGCACGACCCGGGCATGCACCATGCCGGGCAAACGCATGTCCTGGACATACGCGGCGCCTCCCGTGACTTTGGCCGGGATATCAACCCGAGCCACCGGCTGGCCCATTACCTTAAATGTCGCCGGATCCTTCAGCTTCGACGTCGGCTGCGCCTGCACATGCAGCATGTCGCTCGCGACCAGATCGCCATAGCCGAAGCGCCGCCCGTCGGGCGCGATCACCGCGCCATTCTCGGTGCGCAAATTTTCCGCTGGTAGATCAAGCCGACGCGCGGCTTCCGCCACCAGCAGCGCGCGCACCTGCGCCGCGGCGTTCTGTATCGCAGTGCCACTAAGGTGCACCGAGTTGCTGCCTGCCGTGAAGCCTTCATTGGCGGTGCGGGCGGTGTCGGCGGTGACGACTTTCAGGGACTGAAAGGAAATGTCCAGCTCTTCCGCCGCGATCTGCTGAAAGGCCGTCTTGAAACCTTGGCCGAGTTCGGCTTTGCCGGTGAACGCCGTGACGCCGCCATCAGCATCTACACGTATCCAGGAATCAAGAAACGGTGTCGTTGCAAGACTGCCTGGGGGTTTGGGCGCCGGGGTGGCAGAAGGCGCGTTCTGATCCTGCCCAAAGGCGTCCGATAGAGTGAAGCTGACGATCAGCGCGCCACTGCCCGCGAGCACGCGACGGCGATCGAGTACAACAGGGCCGTTCATCTTCCGCTCCTCTGTACAGTGGAAGCGTCCGCAGTCTGCATCAGATGCGCGGCGCGATGCACCGCGCGCAGGATCCGCATATGGGTGCCGCAGCGGCAAAGATTCGGCTCCATTGCGGCGCGAATTTCCTCATCGGTCGGTTTTGGATTTCTCTGGAGCAGGGCCTGCGCCTGCATCATCATGCCGGCAATGCAATAGCCGCATTGCGCCGCCTGTTCTTCCATGAAGGCGCGCTGGATCGGCGCAGGCGTTTCAATCGAGCCTAGCCCCTCCAGGGTCGTCACCTCTTTATCTTGGAAGAGCAGCAGTGGCGTCACGCAGGACAACACCGCCTTGCCGTCGACGATGACCGCGCACGCGCCGCACTGCCCCAGACCACAGCCGAACTTCGCGGCGTTAAGCTCAAGATCGTCACGCAGCACGTAGAGTAGCGGCGTATCCGGATCGGCATCGATCTGGTGATCTCGACCATTGACCTTCAGTGTCATCATGGCTTGTCTCGCTGGCTTGAATCGGCCGGAGCGTGGTCCGGCCGGCGCGAATTCTGAAGCGCCACAGTCTGCGTACGGCGCGCTTCCTCGACGATCTTTTCAACGCCGGTCCATGTCGGCTGGTTGCTGAAACGGGAGCGAAGATAGTTCAGAAGCGCGGCAATCTGGGCGTCATTCATGCTGCTCGCAAACCCGGGCATGATCGGGCTGGGTTCGCCTTCCAGGGCACGAAGCCCCGCCAGCACGACGTTGGCGGCATTGCGCGCGTCGGGCCCGCTCATCGCGGTTGAAAGCGCCAGATTAACCCCGCCATAGGGCAGCGGCCGCTTGGCCTCATGGCAGGTCGCGCAGGCCGCGGCGTAGATCGCCGCACCGGCAGCGTCGCTGCTTTCGACCTGCGCTGGGGTCGAATTGACTTGCCCCAACACCTCCTCGCCGCGGCGTTTGCGATCCGGCGTCGGCGCGCCGAACACGCTCGCCATATACGCCACAATGGCGCGGATGTCGGTGTCCGGGACCGACGAGAGATTGCGCACCACTTCCGCCATCGGCCCGCGAGCGACGCCATGTTCGGGATGCCAGCCCTCGCGCAAATAGCCGAACAGCGCGTCGGCGGTCCACGGTACCGGCGCCGGAGATTGCGCGTTGATGGCGTAAGCGTGCCAGTTGTCGACATCGCCGCCGGCAAACTGCGCGGTCGCACGTTCCGCGCCGAGCGCATTGCGCGGCGTATGGCACGCCCCGCAATGCGCCAGCCCCTCAACGAGATAGGCGCCGCGATTCCATTCCTCGCTCCGGGCGGTGTCGGGCTGATATGTGCCGGGGCGAAGAAATAATAGCTTCCAGCCGGCAATGACGAAGCGCTGATCGAGGGGAAACGAAAGCTGGTTCTCACGCGCCATGGCGTGTACCGGCTGCCTCGTCATCAGGTAGGCGTAGAGGGCGCGATCGTCCTCATCAGTAACATTGGTGAAGTGATCATAAGGAAAAGTCGGATAGAGATGCTGGCCGGCGCGATCGACACCGGCGCGCATGGCGCGGCGGAACGCGATTTCCGACCAGCGCCCGAGCCCGCTCTCGGCGTCGGGCGTAATGTTGGTCGAATAGATCGTGCCGAACGGCGTCGCGACCGGCAGCCCGCCTGCATAGTCAGGAGCGCCACGCACAGTGTGACAACTGGCGCAGTTTCCGATTGCCGCAAGCACTCGGCCGCGCTTCATAAGCGTAGCGTCGAAGGTCTGCGGCGCAGGCGGATCGATCGCCGGTATCGCCGGCCGCCACGAAATCGCAAACACGGCGGCTACGCCCACGCCCGCCAGCGCGGCGAGCACGCTGCCGAACACTCGTGCTCTCGTCATCCGTCCCGCAGTTCTTGGCATTTGCCACAGATCCGCCGCTAAAAGGTCCGGTCCCGAAGCCTCCCGCCTAACTGCCTCACCCGGCCATCCCTATTGCTGGTGGATCAAACGTATTGAAACCGTCTAATAGGCGTACCGAGCCTCTTGCCAGCTAAAATTGTTACCGCAATGCCACAAACACCAACAATATGGGTTCGTTCCTTGTACGTTCGAAAGAGTTCATGATGAGCTGGCGTAATCCGCGGCTAACTTAAGTGTGGGGTTGAGGTTCACGTGCTTCCGATGTCAGGGAGAGCCGACATGCCAGCCTACATACACCAGCACGACCAGAGCGAGATCGCCCCGATGATTTGCCCGGGCTGCGTAGGACTAATTCCGATGTATGTCAGGCAGGTGGAACCCCATTGGAGCATGGCCAGGATCGACTTCATCTATGAATGCTCGGACTGCTGTGCGGAAGTCAGGCAAAGCATCACCCGGCCGGAAGGACAGCATAACGCGGTAACGGCCCGATTGCGCTGATGGTGCTAACGGCATGCGCAACCTGACTTGTCGCTCGCCACGCCCAGCAACACGCAGCGGCAGCACGCAACGACAGAGATTCTAGATCTTC
>VAZS01000324.1 GCA_005884855.1 Alphaproteobacteria bacterium
GGTAAGTTATTCGTCCAAAAAGGCAATTCTGACGAACTGTGCACCTGCTGCGCGCTGCACAAACAAATAGCGTTCGATGCACAAATTCAAATCAAGTTGCTCGTTTAGAGTGCCGATAAGAACTTGCAGCAGCTTTGGCGTTCACTCGAATCGCAGTATTCGCCATCAGTCCTGATCAAGTCCCGCGGTCACACATCCACGTTGGCGCTGAGCGAGTTGTCCTGGATGAACTCGCGGCGCGGCTCGACCACGTCGCCCATCAGCTTGGTAAAGATGTCGTCGGCCTCGTCGACCTCCTTGATCTTCACCTGCAACAGCGAGCGCGCATTGGTATCGAGCGTGGTTTGCCAAAGCTGTTCCGGGTTCATTTCGCCGAGACCTTTATAGCGCTGCAGCTTTACGCCCTCGCGTCCGGTGCCGGTCACGGACTCGAACAGGGCGACCGGCCCGTGAATTACCGTCTCGGTGTCCTTGCGACGTAACCGGCCTGGGTTTGGATAGGCTTCCTGCAGCTTGGCGGCATAATCGTCGAGCTTGCGCGCGTCGGCGGAGCCGAGCAGCGCGTCATCGATAATCGAGATGTCTTTGACGCCGCGCACAGTGCGCTCGAAGAAGAACCCTTCACCTTCCGTGAAGCGCCCAACCCAGCCACGCTCGACCTCATCGGCCAAGGCATCGAGCCTTCGCGCGATATACTCTGCCGCGGCGTTCGCGGTTGCGACATCCGCGGCCACCTTGGGATTGAGCACCCCGGCGATCGCGGCCTGTTCGATGACATCGCGGCTATACCGGCTATGCAAATTGTGCAGCGTGCCTCGGATTACCCGGGCGTCCTCCACCATTGCCTGCAAGTCACGGCCCTTGCGGGCCTCGCCCGAGCCCAGCTTAAAGACGCTGTCCTCGAGGCCGGTCCCGATCAGATAATCCTCCAGCGCGCGCTCGTCTTTCAGGTATTCCTCGGCTTTGCCGCGCGTCGCCCGATAAAGCGGCGGCTGCGCGATATAGAGGTACCCACCCTCGATCAGTGCCGGCATCTGACGGAAGAAAAAGGTCAAAAGCAGCGTGCGGATATGCGCGCCGTCGACGTCGGCGTCGGTCATCAGGATGATCTTGTGGTAGCGCAGTTTCGAAAGGTCGAAATCGTCGCGGCCTATTCCGGTGCCGAGCGCCGTAATCAGCGTCCCGATCTGCTCGGAGCCGAGCATCTTGTCGAAGCGGGCGCGCTCGACATTGAGGATCTTGCCGCGCAATGGCAGCACCGCCTGGAACTCGCGGTTGCGGCCCATTTTGGCGCTGCCGCCGGCGGAATCGCCCTCGACGATGAACAGTTCGGATTTGGCGGGATCGCGCTCCTGGCAATCGGCGAGCTTGCCAGGCAGCGAGGCCATGTCGAGCGCACCCTTGCGCCGCGTCAACTCGCGGGCTTTGCGCGCGGCCTCCCGGGCGGCGGCGGCTTCCACCACCTTGCCGACGATGATCTTGGCTTCGCTCGGGTGTTCCTCGAACCAGGCCGCCAAGGCCTCGTTCAAGACATTCTCCACCACCGGACGCACTTCCGAGGAGACCAGCTTGTCCTTGGTCTGTGAGGAAAACTTCGGGTCGGGCACTTTCACCGACAGCACTGCGGTGAGGCCCTCGCGGCAATCGTCGCCGGTCAGCGCGATCTTTTCGCGCTTGGCGATCGCATCGGCATAGCCGTTGACCTGGCGGGTCAGCGCACCGCGAAAGCCGGCCAGATGAGTGCCGCCGTCACGCTGTGGAATGTTGTTGGTGAAGCACAGCACGTTCTCGTGATAGCTGTCGTTCCACCACAGCGCCGCCTCGACGCCAATGCCGTTCATCTCGGTGTTGATCACGATGGGCGAAGGCACCATCGGCTTCTTGTTGCGGTCGAGATATCTGACGAACTCCTCGATGCCGCCGTCATAGTGCATTTCCTCGCGCTTCTCGACCGCGTGACGCATGTCGGACAGCACGATATTGACCCCGGAATTCAGGAACGCGAGTTCGCGCAGCCGATGCTCGAGGGTTGCGAAGTCATATTCGACATTGGTGAAGGTTTGCTTGGAGGCCAGGAACGTCACCTCGGTGCCGCGTTTGCCATTGGCCTCGCCAACCACCTTCAGCGGCGCCACCGCATCGCCATGTGCGAATTCGACGAAATGCTCCTTGCCGTCACGCCAGACCCGCAGTTGCAACTTGCTCGAGAGCGCGTTGACCACGGAGACGCCGACGCCGTGCAGCCCGCCCGACACCTTGTAGGAATTTTGATCGAATTTTCCGCCGGCATGGAGCTGGGTCATGATGACCTCGGCCGCTGAAATGCCTTCGCCCTTGTGAATGTCAACCGGGATGCCGCGCCCGTCGTCGCGCACTGTCACCGAACCGTCGGCGTTCAGTATGACTTCGACCGCGGTGGCGTGGCCGGCGAGCGCTTCATCGATAGCGTTGTCGACGACCTCATAGACCATGTGATGCAGGCCGCTGCCGTCGTCGGTGTCGCCGATGTACATGCCCGGCCGCTTGCGCACGGCATCAAGGCCTTTCAAAACCCGGATCGATTCCGCGCCGTATTCCATGGGAATGGATTGCTCAGTTTCGGCGATCGTTTGCCGGGCAGGTTCTGTCATGTGATGCCTTCGAGGATGTTTCGAATCAGCGACGCAAAACAGGCGCTGATTAAAGTCCATTTCTGCCATGAAAGGCGCGATGCGCCTAGCGTAAAGTATGTCTCGGTAAGTCCCTGAACAAATAGGCCTTTTTGCCTGTTTTTCAAGGAGGCTGAGGGCCGATTCGACGGCTCGGGAAAACCGCGATTCCGCGAGCTTTTTCGATCTCCCGATTTCGTATTTTCGCACGACGCGGCGCCTCAGCCGCGCGCGGTGATGCGGCCGGAATCGACGTCGAAAATTTTACCTGTGGCGCCGATCTCGCTGAATGTCGCGGGGTCGGCGCCGCTCATCCAGACCTGCGCGCCAAGCTTTGCCAGCTCGCCAAACAGCGCGGCGCGTCGCGACGGATCGAGATGCGCCACTACCTCGTCGAGCAGCAATAGCGGCGTGATGCCGGTCATCGCGGCAACCAGATTGGCGTGCGCGAGTACCAACCCGATCAGCAGCGCCTTCTGCTCGCCGGTAGAGGCCTCGCGAGCAGGTATGTTCTTCGGTGCGTAGATTACCTGCAAATCGGTCAGATGCGGGCCATTGAGCGTGCGGGCAGCGGCGGCGTCGCGGGCGCGGCTATCGCGCAAAATCTGCCGGTAACGATCTTCCACTGAAGTAGCGGGCTCGGCGAGCAGTGCGTTTTCCATCCAGCCGTCGAGCATAAGCCGGGCGGAGGGAAAAACTGATGCTTCGCCGCGCTGGCGCAGCATCGCGGCAAGCTTGATCGCGGTTTGGCCGCGGCTCGCCGCGACCGCGACCGCGAGCTCGGCGGTCTCGTGCTCGATCGCGTCACACCAGTGGTCATCGTAATTGCGGACCTCCAACAAGCGGTTGCGTGAACGCAGCGAGCGATCGAGCGCCGCCACCCGACTTGAATGATGGCTATCGATGGCCAGCACCAGCCGGTCGAAAAATCGCCGTCGCTCCGAGGCCGAGCCCAGAAAGAGCCCATCCATTGCAGGTGTGAGCCATACCATTCGCAAGTGATCGCCGAACGCGCTTGCCGAACTCACCGGCTCGCGATCGATGCGGCAGCGCCGGCTGGTGGCGGGCCCATCGCTGCCGGGGGCGTCGATTCCGGTGCCGAGCGTTGCCAGCCCGAGCGCGCCTTCG
>VAZS01000325.1 GCA_005884855.1 Alphaproteobacteria bacterium
CCTTTGGCCTGGAGGGGCAAATCGCCGATGCCACGGCCAACATCGCCAAGGCTCGCCAGGCGATCGCCGAGCAGCAGCAGCAGATCGCCCAGCTCGATAACGACCGGATGGCTGACGTCACCAAGGACTTGCGCGACACCCAGGCCAAGATGCTCGAAGTGATCCCGAAAGCCATGAACGCCAAGGCGGTGCTTGGGCGCATGGAAATCCGCTCGCCGTATGCCGGACGTGTGGTGGCGCTGACCGTGTTCTCGGTCGGCGGCGTGATCCAGCGCGGCGAGAAAATTCTCGACATCGTACCGGATCAGGATTCGCTGACCATCGAGGCGCAAATCGCCGTCGAGGACATCAGCGATATCCGCCCGAACATGCGCGCCGAGGTTCATCTGACCGCATACAAGCAGCGCATCGTCCCGATCATCCATGGCGACGTCATCCAGGTATCGGCCGACCGGCTGACCGATCCCAAGACCAACAATCCCTATTACGTCGCGTTTGTCCGGATCGACGCGGAGGAGCTCGCCGCGATGCCCAACATCAAGCTTTATCCCGGCATGCCGGCGACGGTGATGATCCCGACCATTCAGCGCACGGCATTGGACTACATCGTCGGCCCGCTGGTGATGTCGTTCAACCATTCGTTCCGGCAAAAATAACCATGGCGATCTTCATCGCGCTGGTGCGAGGAGCGGGCGAGGCCGGATACACCGCCTCGTTTCCTGATTTCCCCGAATGCGCGGTGGCTGCCCCGAGTGTTGAGCTGGTGATCGCGAAGGCCAGGGAAGCGCTGCTGGCGCACATCGAACGCCTGCTTGAAGCCAACCACAAACTGAGCGTCCCAACACCGGCCGACGCCATCGAGCGAGGCGATGCATTGCTGCTCGCCGCCATCGAGGTGCCGGACGATCTGGCGATCGCGCCGCTCGAGCTCGAGCTATCGGCTCTCGCGCTGGCGCGGATCGATTCGTTTGCGCGACGGCACGGCCTGACGCACTCGGCGTTGTTCGTCGAGGCGGTTAACCGCTGGGCTATGCAGGAGAGCATGCCGCGCGAAAGAAGGAGAGAGACGTCCGAGGGTCCGACGCTTTTCGATTTCGGCAACCCGCTGGAAGTAACAGTCGAGCCAATTACGGCGGCCGCCGACCCGCGGCATGAATCCGCAACGCACGCGCCCGGCCAGCCGGAGAGGGCAGAGGACAACGTCCCAATCAATGTCGATGACATCACTGCGGAGCTGGTGCGCCTGCTTGAGGAGCGCTCGGAGGTGCAGCCAACTAACGCATCAGCGGGAGAGGGGCGCGACCGCCCAGTTCCGGAATAAGATTAGGGCTGTCGCGCTGAGTGATCCAGCGCGAAATGCGCGGAGATTGCGCATGTCGGTTTCCTGCTCGGCGTCTACATCGTTTACATCATCTATCCGTTCTTCGAAGAGTGGCCACAGCATCGGGCCGCGGCGGACTTCGGGTTTTTAACCTTGATCCAGTCCTTGCAGGGATTTGCATTATATGCTCTTGCCCGATGCTCTGAGCCGTTGTAAGCCCATCTTCTGGTGTGGCGGCCGTTTCGGGCCAGGCGAAGGGCAAGGGCCATCACATGGCCGCTTTTATGACGATAATGGGTTCTCAACACGCACGATCATGAGCTTGATGGAAGTGCTGAGAATGGAAGAGTTCGCCGCGCGCATTCGTGTTCAGGTCGCCGCGCCGGCCAGAGAGCACGGCCTCATCATGCCGCTTGACGAGCAGACCTCTAGAGACGGTTTCTTTCGCGCCTTTGCTGCGATCAAATAGTGCCAACAGTATGAACGGTATTTAGGCGTGCCGGACATATAACAACGGCGGCAGCGAGGCCGAGAAGCTGGCCAGGCTAACGTGGGCAGCCGCGCGCATCGCAATCATCGGCACTGCTGTACTGGTGGTGGCCTTCGGCCTGATCTTGGCATTCGTGCCGGCGCACAAGAAGCTTGCTTTTGTCAATACGGACGGAAACTCTGCCATCGTCGCGGCGCTCGACTGGATCAACGTCAAAAAACCCCGAAGTCGTCAGCCATGGGATTTATGAAAACCCCTGATGAATGGCTGCACCAGCAGCCCGATCAATAAACCAGCTTCATGGGCGCTTCTCTTCGAAAGCCTCGTCCAGTGCCCCGCTCCGGACGACGCTCTTTCGTTAGTGCGCGGGCTTTCGTTGTCAGCGCACGATCCGCCTGTCCGGTGGTGGAGTCCGGGGCGGAACCGCACCCGGGGCCAGCAGACTCAATGCACCTCTAGCCGCATGCTAAAACCGAAAGCCAACTGATCCGTTCCTTGGGCGAGAATCAAAAAATGCGCTGCCGCGTTACCAAACGGACGCTTAGTCAGTTTGAGTCCGGTTGCCAGGGCGTCGCCAATGGTTTGCCTTTTTGTACAACGTAGACGGCAAGTACCTTTGTGTTGCGGTCCCCGATCTTTACTTCGTGTACAGCGCCCGGGAGGACGTGCCAGGATTCCCCCGCGCGGATCGGCTTGTCGGGCTTGCCCAGCTCTAAGACCGTAAGCCCACCTTCCAGCAAATACGCGGAGTCGAAACCGGGGTGGGTATGCAAACCAGAATTTACGTGGGGAGCCATCTCCACAAGCATCATCACCGTTTCGTAGCCGCTATCGGGCACGTCGAATGTTTCCATGATGGTTCGCGTGATTGGTTCTGGCATCTCATTCCTCCAACCGAAACGGGAGCCGCCCGTGAGGGCACGGCCCCGCTACAGTAAACCAACAGTCCGCGCACGCCCACAGCGCGCGCATTTCGCCCCAGCGTGATCCTTTGCGCACGCGTTGGCCGATAGATAGTCCAAGCCGCAAAACTGCGACTCTCTCAATAGAGTTGACGTGGCGCTACTCGCCCAGCCAGTGTCGAGCCTTCCGCTCTCGGCTGACCCGCCAGAGATGGTAAGGCCACCAGACGATCAGCCTGAGCAAGACAGCGTAGATCAGCACCCAAGTCGTGGTGATTTTCAGAACTTGGAACGTGTGATCCTTGGCCAGTTGGGAAGCGGTAAGTGGTCGACGGGTCTGTACGGGCATCATGCGGACCCAACCCGCCAAACCGTTTTTAGGTTCCTTTGCTATGGCAGCGCATGCCGCCTCAATCAAAAGCCACCCCAATCCGCGTTCCCTTGCGCCAGACAACATGGCAACACCGTCTCAGTTGCTTACTTTGAACAGATAACGTGAAGCGGTCGGGGATATAAAGCGGGGTCACGACTTCCAGAGCCGCCCCTGTATCGGAAAGGTTGCGCACCGTGCACGCAATCGCCTCGCCACCGACCTCTATCGATCCGGCCTTCAGTACGCGGCGACGCGGGGCGATGCGCTTGCAGTCCATAAGCATGGCCTATGCCTTGCCAGAGCATTCCCCTAATTAACAATGAACGGCGTCGTGATTTTTCCCGCGCGCCGCGCGGCAACTGGCCGACTGGGGCGCCGATGTGGTGAAGATCGAACTGCCACGTGGGCTCGACGAAAGGACATGGGCGGGCCGCGTCATGGACCCGATTTCCAGAATCTGCATCGCACAAACGAAGCCTTACCCTCAGGTTGAAAGAACCGGACGGGCTCGCATTGCGGCCTCGTTAGAGGCAAGAAATCGAGTACCAATCCAAGCGCCTGCCGCGCCGAGGGCTAAGGCCGCTGCAAGACCGCGTCCGTCCGCAATGCCTCCCGCAGCTACCACCGGGGCAGGTGAAACGGCGTCAACTACGG
>VAZS01000326.1 GCA_005884855.1 Alphaproteobacteria bacterium
CGGCCAAGCTTCTCGCTGTATTCGTGGTGGACACGAACGAGACGCAACTGACGACCCCATTCGGGAACTGAGGTTTAATACCTCTCGCGCGGAGCGCCTCAAGAAAATGCGGGACACTAACGCGCTTGTCTGTCCTCGAGCACAGATCAGAAAACCCGGATATCGATTCGCTCATCCGCGCTGTGCTCGCTAGATGTCGCGGCATCCTGTTTCCGTCATAGCCGGGCAAGGCGACGAAGCTTTGCTTCGCGCCGATGTCCCGGCCATCCACGTCCTACTTCTGTCGGGCCAAGAACGTGGATCACCGGGACATCGGCGCGAAGCAAAGCTTCGTCGCCTCGCCCGGTGATGACGGCAAGTGGATGGCCGGGACAAGCCTTGGACAAGCAATACGTACTGGCGCGTTTACTTCTTTTCACCCCTGAGCGTCCCAAAACTTCGGCAATGTCGGCTCAAGTCTGCCGCCCACGCGCACTGGCGCGATCCGCAGCGCCAGTCCGGTCGCATCGTCGGTCTCGACCGCGACGGCGCTCAGAGTAGCGGCACCCATTGCAGGTTCGAACCGCGCCGACGGAATGCCCAAGGTGAACCGCCGCAGCGGCTCTTCCTTTTGCATGCCAATGATCGAATCGTAATCGCCGGTCATTCCGGCGTCGGTCATGTAGGCCGTGCCGCCGCGGAGAATCTGATGGTCGGCGGTCGGCACATGGGTGTGGGTGCCGACAACCAGACTGGCGCGGCCATCGCAGAAAAAGCCAATGCCCTGCTTTTCGCTCGTGGCCTCGCAATGGAAATCCACCACGATCGCGTCGGCCGCGCCGCGCAGCGGACAGGCCTCGAGTTCGCGGTTGATCACCGCGAAAGGATCGTCAAACGCCGTCATGAAGATGCGGCCGATCGCGTTGATGACCAGCGCGCGCTTGCCGTTTTTGGTGTCGATCAGCGCGGTGCCGCGCCCGGGCGTGCCCGTTGGGAAATTCGCCGGCCGAACCAGTCGAGGCGCGCGCTCGATGAACACCAGCGCCTCGCGCTGATCCCAGGCGTGATTGCCCAGTGTTATTGCATCGGCGCCGGCGTCGACGAATTCCTGATAGATCGATTCGGTGATGCCGAACCCGCCGGCGGCGTTCTCGCCGTTGACGATAACGAGATCGAGCGCCCAGTCGCGGATCATGCCGGGCAGATGCTCTGCGATAGCGGCACGCCCGGTCCTGCCAACGACGTCGCCGACGAAAAGAATGCGCACTTATGGACTCCGGAAGTCGAACACTTCGGTGTCCGTTAGCACATAATCCAGCGCAACGTCGTGCTGCAGCGCCGGTACGACGTCAACTTGCTGCGCGCCAAATGCAAGCCCGATCGCGGTGATGGACCTCGATTTGCGCAATTGCGCTAACGTGCGATCATAATGTCCGGCGCCGTAGCCGATCCGATGACCTGCCTTGTCGAAAGCCGCCACCGGCACCAGCACGATTTCGGGATTAATTTCGGCCCTCGCCGGCGAGGGCTCGAGAATGCCGAGAGGTCCGCGCAGCAGCCGGTCGTCAGGGGACCAAACGCGAAATCGCAGGCATTGACCGCGCGCCGTGATCACCGGCAGCGCCAGCCGCGCGCCTTGCGACGCAAGCTTGCGCATCAATGGAGCCGGATCGATCTCGCTGCGGATCGGCGAATAGCCCGCAATCACCACGCCGCGCTTGATCTCGATCGGCAGCCCGCGAACGGCGATGGCCTGCGCCGCAGCGGCGCGATCATCGCTGCTCAACGCATCGCGCGCGGCAAGCGCTGCGGCACGGAGGTCGGATTTTTGCGAAGGATTCGACATTGCCCCCGTCATGGCCGGGCTTGTCCCGGCCATCCACGACTTACTTTTTCAGACGCTAAGGACGTGGATACCCGGGACATCGGCGCGAAGCAAAGCTTCGTCGCCTCGCCCGGGCACGACGAAGGCGGAAAAATGCGAACAAAGAACAAAAAAGTGCGAAGCCGCGATGGCCGTTGGAGCACTCGATCCCGGAGTTCCCTACGAAAGTAGGTGGGCACCATATGACCGGATCCACGGACCCGGCCAGGGACAGTTCCCTGAAGGATCGATAAGGCCCCGGGGATATATGGCTCCTGACGCGCGACACAGCTTCGCAAGCCCAATGTAGCCATGCTGGCGGCAGACCGCCAGCGTTAAGGCGGGCGATGGTCAACCAATCGCGACCCCGCCGCCGATGGTGCGATTAAGCACCTGCGCGGTCCTTTCGATGCGATCGGCGGCGGCATTGAGTGCGTTGGCCACCGCGGTCTGGGTAGTCCGCGCCCGATCCGCCGCCGCGGAGCGGACGTTGCGCAAGGCCTCCAGTTCGTCCTCCAGGTTGCGAATGCGCTGGCCGGCATCAAGCAACTCGTCGCAGACCGTAAGCGCGGCCATTACCGTCAGCCGCGCGTCACCTATCTCGCCGAACCTGCCGCGCAGACTCTGGATCCGCGTTTCCAGGCTCTCGGCGAGTTTGACGAGCCGCGCCTCCTGTCCCTCTTCGCAGGCCATCCGGTATTGCCGGCCGTTGAGGGCGACGTTGATATGATGGCTCATGAGTCCTCTCCGGCATGCAGTACGGAGCGGATGGTGCCGATCGCAGTATCCAGTCTTTCGGCTATCTCGCGATTGACGCGCTCCAGGCGGCGCGATTTCACCAGCGATCCGTCGAGTTCGTCGGCCAGCCGCGACCGATCCGCGCCCAGAGCCTGAATCCGGCTCGCCAGCTCGTCTTCGTCGCGGTCGGCGTCGCGCCGCCGCTCGACCGCACTTTCCAGGGATTCAAGCGCCGCCATCAGGCGCCGCGTCGCGGCTTCCAGATCGGCGGATGAGGGCTCGACATTGCCCGAACCGTTGGCGGGGCGATCGCTCATGAGAGACAATGCGGACCTTCCCTGAGCCAGCCGTCCGGGAAAACGCGGTTCGGCAAGCGTTTAGATTGTGAAATTTACGTGGCAAGCGAGGCCAGCGCAACGCCGGTTGCGAGCTATGCACTGCAAAGCAACCTTTCCGGCCGACACCGCGTTTCACTGCCTTGGACTCCCGTAACCGAGATGCTATCCACCCCTCACTTCCCGTTGCCCAGAACGCTTGTGCCAAGGCCGTTCGCCATCCCGCGGATCGCCACCAAGCACCTCATTTCAGGCGGATTTTCAGCATGACGCTCGTCGATCACTCCCGTATGGCCAATGCGATCCGCGCGCTGGCGATGGACGCCGTCGAGAAGGCGAAATCCGGCCATCCCGGCCTGCCTATGGGTGCGGCGGACATCGCTACCGTGTTGTTCACGCAATTCTTGAAGTTCGACGCCGCCGACCCCCGTTGGCCGGACCGCGACCGCTTTATCCTTTCGGCCGGGCACGGTTCGATGCTGCTCTATGCGCTGCTGTACTTGACCGGCAACGAGGACATGACGCTCGATCAGCTCAAGAATTTCCGTCAGCTCGGCTCCAAAACTCCTGGACATCCGGAGAATTTCATCACCTCAGGCATCGAAACCACCACCGGCCCGCTTGGACAGGGCATCGCCTCCTCGGTCGGAATGGCGCTTGCCGAGCGGCTGCTGGCTGCGGAATTCGGCGAGGACATCGTCGATCATTATACTTACGTGTTGTGCTCCGATGGCGACCT
This sequence comes from Alphaproteobacteria bacterium, assembly GCA_005884855.1. Classification (GTDB taxonomy): domain Bacteria; phylum Pseudomonadota; class Alphaproteobacteria; order Rhizobiales; family Xanthobacteraceae; genus Bradyrhizobium. The sequence goes on from VAZS01000326.1 coordinate 3,656, forward strand.
GATGGAAGGGGTCAGCCATGAAGCCATGGCGCTCGCCGGACATCTGAAGCTGTCCAAGCTGATCTTCCTGTACGACGACAACGGCATCACCATCGACGGGCCGATCACATTGACCGACAACGTCGACCAGGTCGCGCGTTTCAAGGCGCACGGCTGGAATGCCGTGGAGATCGACGGCCAGGATCAAAAAGCCATCGCCGCCGCGATCACGAAGGCGCAAGGGTCGGACCGTCCCTCGCTGATCGCATGCAAGACCACCATCGGTTACGGCGCGCCAAA
>VAZS01000367.1 GCA_005884855.1 Alphaproteobacteria bacterium
AAGGATGCAGGCGGATCCGCGTCGTACGTTGGTGATCGAGGACAGCACCAGCGGGGTCATGGCAGCCAAGGCGGCCGGGATGACGGTCTGGGGGTTTGTGGGAGGCAGTCACTATCAATCTCGTGACGGTAAAGTCATGCTTCATGAGGCGGGGGCGGACCGCGTCTTCGGGCGAATGGCAGATTTTTGGCAAAAGGATTGTTAGCAGTTGCTATCAACATCCGAAAACGAGAAATCGCGCCTGGACGAAGCCGCGCGTGCCGGCTGGCTCTACTTCATTGCCGGTCACACCCAAGACGAGATCGCCAAGATGCTGCAGGTTTCGCGCGCCTCCGCACAGCGCCTGGTCTCGTTGTGCCTCGCGGAGCGCTTGATCACCTTCCGGCTCGAGCATCCGATCGCAGCGTGCATGGAGCTGGCGGCGCGCGTGAAGGATCTGTTTCACCTCGTCTACTGCGAAGTGGTGCCAACCGATTCCGCTGCGCCGCTCTCGGCTGCTGGAATTGCCGAGCGGGCCGCCAACGTCCTGGAATCCATGTTGCGCACAGAGAAGCCGGTCATTGTGGCGCTCGGGACCGGGAGAGCGGTGCGGGCCGCAGTCGAGCGTGTTTCGCCAATCGACCGTCCCAACCACCAGATCGTGTCGCTGGTCGGAAACATCTCTGCCGACGGCTCGGCCAGCTTCTTCGATACAGTCGGGCGTCTGGCCGATCGCACCAAGGCACGCCACTATCCGATGCCATTGCCATTTCTGATGTCCTCTGCGGGCGAACGCGCGCAGATGCTCAAGATCGATCCGATCGCCAAGGTGAGAGCGGTCGCCGCCAAGGCCGACCTGCGGCTGGTCGGGATCGGCCAGATGGACCAGCGCGCTCAAGTGCAAGTCGATGGCTTCGTCTCCCGCGAGGAGCTGTTAGAAATGATGCGGCTGGGCGCTGTCGGCGAGTTGACGGGTTGGGCGTTCGACGCTCAGGGCAGCATCATCGACGGCGGGACCAATCGCCGCTTGACCAGCATCCCACCACAAGTCCCGGCGGAGGCCCTGACCATCGGAGCAGCCGTCGGTCCCGCTAAGGTGTCGGCGATAACGGCGGCGCTGAAGGGACGTCTGATCAATGGCTTGGTCACAGACGAGGCGACCGCAAGCGCCATCCTAAAGCAGCAGCGCTAAAGGCAAATGCCGCCCGTACGGCTGCTGTAGCGTTCGGGCTGCTTCGATTTCGTGTGGTCATCAATCCAGGCTGTCTTCGCACCCAGCAACGCGGTGCACGCCCCATCTACTCCTTGACAACGTTCCAAGCGGGTGTGAACATAATTGCAAGGCGTGGGCATATGCTCAGCGTCAGAAATAGGGAGGTTACCGTGAAACACCTTCTCGGCGCCCTGCTGGGCGCGGTCACCCTGTTGGGTTCGACCCCCTCGAATGCACAGACAACGCTGACCATCGCCACCGTGAACAACGGCGACATGATCCGCATGCAGGCCTTGGCCAACGAATTCACCGCCAAAAATCCGGACGTGAATGTGAAATGGGTAACGCTCGAAGAGAACGTGCTCCGCCAACGCGTCACCACCGATATCGCTACCAAAGGCGGTCAGTTCGACGTGCTGACAATAGGCACCTATGAAGTCCCGATCTGGGCCAAGAAGAATTGGCTGATCCCACTCGATAATCTCGGAGCCGACTATGACACGGCCGATCTGCTTCCCAAGATCCGCGATGCCGTCTCGGTCTCGGGCAAGCTGTATGCCGCGCCGTTTTACGGCGAGAGTTCGATGATGATGTATCGTACCGACTTGTTTCAGAAGGCCGGATTGACCATGCCGGAAAAGCCGACTTGGGACTTCGTGGTCGATGCAGCACAGAAACTCACTGACAAGCCCGCCGGAGTCTACGGCATTTGCCTGCGCGGCAAGGCCGGGTGGGGCGAAGCTCGAACGGTTTCAATGAGAATTTGGCGCTGTTCAACTCCGGCAAATGTGCGATGTGGATCGATGCCACTGTTGCTGCCTCCTTCGTGACCAACCCGAAGGATTCCACGGTCGCTGACAAGGTCGGCTTCGCCCTGGCGCCGAACGCCGGGCTGGGAAAGAACGCCAACTGGCTTTGGGCATGGAATCTTGCGATTCCCGCAGGTTCGAAAAAGGTCCCCGCTGCCGAAAAATTCATCGCATGGGCAACCAACAAGGACTACACCAAGCTCGTCGCTGCAAAAGAAGGATGGGCTAACGTTCCGCCCGGTACGCGAACGTCGCTCTACCAAAATCCCGAATATTTGAAGGTTGCTCCGTTTGCGAAGCTGACGCTGGCTTCGATCGACGCTGCCGATCCAAACAAACCGAGTGTTCAACCGGTGCCTTATGTTGGGGTGCAGTACGCTGCGATCCCAGAATTCCAGGGTATCGGCACCACCGTCGGTCAGCAATTTTCGGCTGCCCTGTCTGGTTCATCGACGGTCGACGCAGCGCTCGCGGCGGCCCAATCGGCGACGGAGCGCGAAATGAAGCGCGCCGGCTACATCAAGTAGTTCCATTCCTGCGGCAATTCTCTCGTAAACTGGCTGCCGTCCGGCCCGGACGGCAGCCCTCACCGAGCTTCCTTAGAGCATGATCCGGAAAGGCCAGCCCCGGTTGTTCCAAAATATCCTGCTCAAAAAGAGGAATGAGGTCATGATGAAATCCAAGGAGGTGGTGCTGGCGACTCAGCAAACACAGGTCCTCGGACGGGCCCTGCTGATTCCGGCTGTCGCTTTGCTCTTCATCTGGATGATCGTCCCGCTAGCCATGACGATCTACTTTTCAACGCTTCATTACAGCCTGCTGGACCCGGGCACAGAGAGCTTTGTCGGACTGGAGAATTTTCGATATTTTCTGACCGACCCCGCGTTCTTGACCTCACTGCAGAACACCTTGGTATTGGTCGGCTCGGTGCTCGCCATCACCGTCCTTCTTGGCACGCCACTGGCCCTGCTGCTCGATCAGCCGGTGATTGGGCGCAGTGTTGTCCGGTTGATGGTGATCGCTCCGTTTTTCGTCATGCCGACTGTCAGCGCGCTGGTCTGGAAAAACCTGCTAATGCATCCGGTGTCCGGGCTGTTTGCCTGGGGCGCAACGCTGTTGGGCCTGACGCCGATTGACTGGTTCACCGATGCGCCATTGTTCGCGGTGATCCTGATCGTAGCTTGGGAATGGCTGCCCTTTGCTACCCTGATCCTACTGACGGCGTTGCAGTCTCAGGACGAAGAGCAGAAGGAAGCGGCCGAGATGGACGGTGCGAGCGCGCTGTCGACGTTCATCTATCTCACCTTGCCGCACCTCGCGCGTCCGATCACGGTGGTCATCCTGATCGAGACGATTTTCCTGCTCACTGTGTTCGCCGAAATCTTCGTCACGACCGGCGGCGGCCCTGGCCTGCAGACCACCAACATCGCGTTCCTGATCTACTCACAGGCGCTGATCCAATTCGACGTTGGAAACGCCTCTGCCGGCGGACTGGTTGCAGTCGTTATCGCCAACATCGTGGCGTTCTTCCTGGTGCGGATCATCGGACGGAATCTGGAGGCGTAGACGATGGCACGCAGGGTAACTTCGAGGCGAGTGTGGGTGTCCACCGGCGCGGCGTGGTTCTTCGGATTTGTGATTTTCCTGCCGATCCTGTGGATGGTGTTGACGAGCTTCAAGACCGAACTCGAGGCATTCGCGATGCCGCCGACCTTCCTGTTTTTCCATTGGACCACCGAGAATTACGCGACGGTACAGGGCCGCAGCGATTACGTGCACCATGCTCTCAATTCGATCATCGTTGCCGGGGGGTCGACGCTGCTCGCCCTCCTGATCGCTATTCCCGCGGCCTGGTCGATGGCGTTTGCTCCGAGCAAACGGACCAAGGACATTCTGCTTTGGATGCTCTCGACCAAGATGATGCCGTCGGTCGGCGTGCTCGTTCCAATTTATTTGATCTATCGGGATTTTGGCTTGCTGGACACCCGCGGAGGGCTGGTCGCGATTCTCTGTCTCGGCAATCTGCCGATCGTGATCTGGATGCTGTTTACGTATTTCAAGGAAATCCCGAAGGACATCCTCGAAGCGGCGCGGATGGATGGGGCGACCATCGGACGCGAGCTCATCTACGTGCTGACACCAATGGCCATTCCCGGCCTCGCCTCGACGCTGCTTCTCAATTTCATTCTGGCGTGGAACGAGGCATTCTGGACCCTCAACCTTTCGACGTTAGACGCAGCGCCGCTGACGGTTTTCATCGCGTCCTATTCAAGTCCCGAGGGCCTGTTCTGGGCGAAGCTGTCGGCCGCATCGACTCTCGCTATCGCTCCGATCATCATCCTTGGGTGGTTCACCCAGCGGCAGCTCGTTCGTGGACTGACGTTCGGCGCCGTCAAGTAACTCAGCGAAAGGCCAGCCATCATGGGTCAGATAACGCTCCAGCGAGTCCGTAAATCCTTCGGGCCGGTCAACATCATCAAAGATGCCAACTTGGATATCGAAAACGGCTCGTTCGTGGTTTTCGTCGGGCCTTCGGGTTGCGGAAAGACCACGCTCCTGCGCCTGATCGCCGGACTGGAGGACGTCAGTGGCGGACAAATTCTGATCGACGGCCGCAATGTGGTGGACGTTCCGCCGGCGAAGCGCGGTCTGTCGATGGTGTTCCAGTCCTATGCGCTGTATCCGCATATGAGTGTACGCGGCAACATCGCATTTGGGCTGAAGATGGCGGGCCTACCGCGCCCGGAGATCGAGCGGAAGGTGGAAGCCGCCGCCGCCACGCTGAACTTGACGCCCTATCTTGATCGAAAGCCGCGCGAACTTTCCGGCGGCCAGCGTCAGCGCGTCGCAATCGGTCGCGCTATCGTTCGCGAGCCGAAGGCATTTCTGTTCGACGAGCCGCTGTCTAACCTCGATGCCGCGCTGCGTGTCCAGATGCGGCTGGAAGTCACTAAGCTGCAAAAGCAGCTCGGGACTACCGCGGTTTACGTCACGCACGACCAGGTCGAGGCCATGACCATGGCCGATAAGATCGTCGTGCTGAACGCAGGCCGCATCGAACAATTCGGGTCGCCAATCGAATTGTACGAGCGACCGGCAAACCTCTTCGTCGCCGGCTTTATCGGGTCGCCGAAGATGAACTTCGTGCCCGGAGACGCAGCCGGCGAGCCCGGCGCTGCGACTTTGGGCGTCAGGCCCGAACATTTGAAAATTGGCAAAGAGGGAGAGGGTTGGCCCGGGACAGTGTCGGTTGCCGAGCATCTGGGCAGCGACACCTTCCTCTATGTCGAGGCGGGAAAACTCGGAATGCTCACCGCACGCTGCATAGGAGAATTCAGTCTGAAAGCCGGCGACCATGTGTGGCTTTCGCCGGATCCGGCTCGCCTGCACCGTTTCGAGAAGGACGGGTCGGTCATCCGGAGGTAAGCGGTGGCGCACGGCGGATCCGATGCGGAATGCCTGCCGCGCCCGGTATGCAGCCAGGAAGAACAAGAAAATGTATTTGGAAAAATTCAGGCTAGAACAAAGAACGGCCGTGGTGACCGGGGCTGGTCAGGGAATCGGGCTCGCTTGCGCTGAAGCCTTGGCGGAGGCGGGAGCAAGGGTCGTCATCGCCGATCGCGATCCCAAAGCGGCCGAGGCGGGTCGCGCCAGTCTCAAAACAAAGGGCTTGAGCGCGGAAATCATTACTATGGATGTCACCGACTCGGGCCGTGTCCGTGAGGTTGCAGATCAACTCGTGTCCCGCTATGGCAGGATCGATATCCTTGTCAACAACGCGGGCATTGCACGAAGCGAGACACCGGCCGAGTCTGTTGCCGACGAACATTGGCTGAACGTCATCGATGTCAATCTCAACGGCACGTTTTGGTGCTGCCGCGCCTTCGGCAAGCACATGCTGGACGCGAAGTCGGGCTCCATCGTGAACATCGGCTCGATGTCCGGCCTCATCGTCAACAAACCGCAGGAGCAGTGCTATTACAACGCCTCGAAGGCCGCGGTGCACCATCTGACCAGGTCGCTCGCCGCCGAGTGGGGCGCCCGCGGCGTACGCGTCAACGCGGTGGCACCGACTTACATCGCCACCGCCCTGAATGCATTCGTCAAAAACACGCCGCACATGTACGATGCCTGGATCGGCGGTACGCCGATGGCGCGGATGGGGGAGGTCGACGAGATTGCGTCGGTCGTCCTGTTCCTGGCGTCTGACGCCGCCAGCCTGATGACCGGAAGTATTGTTCTCGTTGACGGAGGTTATACGTGCTGGTGAGCTGGCGCTGATCTTTAAGCGGGGTTCAGATGCAGCAGGCCTTCGTCGGCGTCGATGTCGGAACATCGAGCGCGCGCGCCGGAATATTCGACGAGAACGGAATCCTGCTGGCGACCGCCCGGCATCCGATTACGGTGTGGCACGAGGCAGGCAGCGTCGCGGAGCAGTCCTCGGACGAGATTTGGGCGGCCTGTGCCAGCTCGGTCCGCGCGGCCCTCGCAGAAGCCGCGCTTCCTGCTTCCGCGGTCAAGGGCGTGGGTTTCGATGCGACCTGTTCGCTCGTGGTCGTGGATGCCGCAGGCTACCCACTAACAGTAAGTAGGTCCGGCGAGCAGCGCCGAAACGTCATCGTCTGGATGGACCATCGTGCAATGGCCGAGGCCCGCGGGGTCAACGACACTCAAGATGACGTGCTCCGCTATGTCGGCGGCTCCGTCTCACCGGAAATGGAAATTCCAAAACTGCTTTGGCTGAAGCGGCACCTGCCGTCGACCTATCGGTCGGCCGGTCATTTCTTCGATCTCTCCGACTATCTTTCGTTTCGCGCGACCCGCTCGACCGCCCGCTCAATGTGCACACTGGCATGCAAGTGGAATTATCTCGCCCACGAACAGCGCTGGAGCAGGAACTACCTCGAGCGCGTGGGTCTTGGCGAACTTGCTTCGGACAGTTATGCGAAAATCGGAAACGAGATCGTTCCACCTGGCACGCCACTGGGCGCCGGCCTGACGGAATCTGCCGCGAGCGATTTTGGTCTGCGCCAAGGAACGCCCGTCGGCGCATCGCTAATTGACGCTCACGCCGGCGGCGTGGGCACGATCGGTGGGCACGACAGGTCGGAAACGGCGGTCGATGTGTGCCGCCGTCTTGCTTACATCATGGGGACCTCGGCCTGCATCATGGCCACGACATCGGCGCCTTGCTTTGTGCCCGGCGTGTGGGGCCCGTATTATTCGGGGATGGTTCCGGGCTTCTGGCTCAACGAAGGCGGTCAGTCCGCCGCCGGTGCTGCGATCGATCACCTCCTCAAGTCCCATCCCGCCTATCGCGAGGCCCTCGCCGCGGCGGATGTGGCCGGGATGGAGATTCCGGAATTTCTCGAACATCGTATCGTCTCGCGCGTGGCAAGCCTGGGCGAAGCGGCGTTGTTTGCGCGCGACATCCACGTTCTGCCCGAGTTTCTCGGTAATCGTTCGCCGTTCGCCGATCCCTATTCCCGCGCGGTGGTTGCCGGCATGGATCTCGACGCCGACATCGGTTCAATGGAGCGGCTATTCGTAGCCGGGCTCTGCGGGCTTGCCTATGGTCTGGCGGATGTCGTGGAAGCCTTTCGATCGCACGGCGTCGACAGCGACATGATGGTGATCAGCGGTGGCGCAGGACGAAGTCCGCTGGTCCGCCAGATCATGGCGGATACGACCGGCCTGACCGTCGCCGTCCCGGAAACGCAGGAGCCTGTCCTGCTCGGCGCCGCCATGCTGGGCGCGGTGGGAGCGAAGTCGCGCGGATCAATCGCGGAGGCCATGGCTGCCATGTCGGCGATCGGTCGGTTGAGCGAACCGACGGCGCCGGGAATGGCCGACTTCCACCGGACGAAGCGACAGGTCCACGGACTGATGAGAAAACTGGATCGGGAAAGCCGCGATGCGATGCACCGGATCGGAGTGACCGCCGCGATTGAAGCGGCGTCTCGGCGCACCGGCAGCATTTGTGGGTGGGATCTCGACAGATCTTTTCGGCCGCATGATTGCCGAGCACGCGTCGGCCTCGCAGGTTGACCTTCAGTATGCAACCAGAAGCGGGCACCAGACCACGCTTGCGTTCGTCCGCACCATTGGCGGTGAACCACACTATGCCTTTTATGACGAGGCGACCGCCTCCCGACACTGGATCTACCGGCGCGGTTCCATCCCGTTCGATCGAATCCAGGCGGTTCATGTCGGGTCGACTACGCTCGCTGATGACCAGGGAGCAGCCCAGGCGCTTGCCCTCATCGAGGATGCACGCGGATCAGTCACCATCTCCTTCGATCCGAATTGCAGGCCCAAGCTGGTCAAGGACAAGGACCGCTACGTCCACTTAATGGAAGCGTTCGCAGGCGTTGCCGACATCGTGCGGATGTCGGATATCGATTATGAGTTTTTGTACGACGGCGGCAACCATGCGGAGGGTGCGCAATGTCTGATCGAGGCGGGTGCAAGCCTGGTCGTCATTACGCGCGGAATCAACGGAGCTCAGGCTTGGCATCGGGTAGCGGGGGTAGTTGAAGTCCAGGCGCCGGGCGTGGATGTGGTGGATACCATTGGCGCCGGCGACAGTTTTCAAGCTGCGCTATTGTTCGCATTGCGGGCCATCGGGCGGATTGAAAGGCAACCACTGGCCGAAATGAATTCTGAGGAGCTTGGCCGCATACTGTCATTTGCATCGAGCTGCGCGGCCTTTACATGTGGGCGCCTGGGCGCGGACCCGCCGCGACAAGCCGACGTGCGTGCGGCACTCTCTCGCCTAACTCGCGCAAGCGCTTGAACGACCCTGAAGGAAGCTCGCCCGTCACGTTCTTCAGATGGAATTCCGTGTTCCAGTCCGAAAATTCGCTGATTTTCGAAATATTTCCCTGCTAACTTGTATAGGAAACGGCTGAGAAGTACCTGCAGCACAGCGGTCTTTCACTGTAAAATTCCTTGTTTGCAGGGAAACGGCGTTGGAGACCGGCGCGATCAGCACTGCGTCCCCAGCCAGGCAGTCACTCAGCTACCGATTGTAAGCTCATGAGCAAGTGCAAGATATTGGTCGTCGGCAGCGCGAACGCGGACCTTATGATTGCAACACCGACGCTCCCAAAGCCGGGCGAGACGGTGCGTGGGAATAATTTCCTGGTCGCACCGGGCGGAAAGGGAGCAAATCAAGCAATAGCTGCAGCGCGTCTTGGTGGGGATGTTGGCTTTATCGGCAGCGTCGGCGATGACGACTTTGGTAGAATCATAAGGACATCATTGTCGGATAGTGGGGTCGATACGTCCTATCTCTGCGTCAGATCAAATTGTCCTTCGGGAGTAGCCTTGATCCTAAGCGAAACCTCTGGTGAAAACATGATCGCAATCGACGCCGGAGCCAACGATTTTTTGTTGCCGACTGACATTGATGCAGTAGTTGACGCAATTGCCGGGGCTTCGATCATCGTTTGCCAGTTCGAGTCTCCTATCGCGACGATTGAACACGTCGTCGCAGTTGCGAAAGCGTACGGCGTTCCGGTGCTGCTTAATCCGGCGCCAGCGCGGCGCATAGGAGATGAGATGCTTGAGGGCGTTCGCTTTCTGGTGCCAAACCGGCAGGAACTCGCGGGTTTGACCGGGTTGCCAACGGACATCGTTGCCGACGTCGAGGTCGCCGCGAAAACCTTGCTCCTTCGCGGAGCTCAGAACGTAATCGTAACATTGGGACGGGAAGGGGCCTTGCGAGCCACGATAGACCGAGCGCGCATGTTCCCAGCTCCGATCGTTGAAGCTGTTGATACGACAGGTGCGGGCGACACGTTCGTTGGCGGCTTTGCCGCGGAGTGGTGCAGAACATCTGACATCGACGCGGCGGTCATCTTTGCACAACGCGCGGCGGCGTACAGCGTCACCGGCCGGGGTGCGCAGGCTTCCATGCCCTGGTTGTCCAATTTGGATTGAGCTGCACGCCTCACCCGCGAATCAACTCCGGGGCTTCTCGTGGCGGGGCTTGCGATCTGCCGCAAAACTCCCTCACACTGCCGATGAACACCTCCTCCGAAGACAAGAGGCGCCAATGGCTGATACCGTGAAAAACCGGTTTACCGGTGGTGCAGGTTATGCGCCGCTCACCGAGCAAAGTATCGGGGGATTTCTGGAGAGCAGTTCTCAAGTAAGCAACGTGCTCGGTGGAAGATCTCAGGATTGGTCCGTGCGAGAAGTTGGCGACGGTAATCTCAATCTTGTCTTCATCGTCAAAGGACCAACCGGTGGCGTGTGCCTGAAGCAGGCGCTGCCCTACGTGCGGCTGGTGGGGGAAAGCTGGCCGCTTCCAATCGACCGAGCGCATTTCGAGCATGAGGCGTTAAAAGCCGAGGCCGCAGTGGTGCCGAATTTAGTGCCAGAAATCTATTTCTTCGACAAAATCCGTGCCGCGATCGTGATGGAGTTGTTGGAGCCGCACATCATCCTCCGCAAGGGCCTGATCCAGGGCATCCGCTATCCAAAACTCGCCGACGACATCGCCACATTTGCCGCGCAAACGTTGTTTTCCACGTCTGATCTCGCGCTGCCTGCTGGGAGAAAGCGCGATCAGCAGTCGATGTTCAGTCTCAACATCGAACTTTGCCGGATTACTGAAGAGTTGGTGTTTACCGATCCTTATCGGGTCGCTGAGCTCAGCCGCTGGACCAAGCCGCAGCTCGATGACATCGCCGCTGAATTTCGGGTGGATGCGCACCTGAAGATCGCGGTGCAGGAACTGAAATGGATGTTCCTCTCGCGAGGCGAGGCGCTGCTACACGGCGATTTGCACACTGGTTCCATCATGGTGACTTCAGAGCAAACGCGCGTCATCGATCCAGAATTCGCCTTTTACGGACCGATGGGATTCGACCTCGGCGCCTTCATGGCGAATCTGCTGCTGTCGTATTATTCTCAGGAAGGTCACGCCACCCCCGACGATGACCGGAAGGATTATCGGCGCTGGCTTCTTGATACGCTGGAAACCTTCTGGCGTAGCTTCGAAAGCAAGTTTCTTGAGCTTTGGCGGATACCGCGCACCGGCGACGCGTTCGTGCCAGGATTGTTCGAGGACGAGGGCGGTCGCCGTGCGCTCGAGGCCTATCGCTTTACCTTCGTGGCACGTCTGCTGCAGGACTCAATCGGCTTTGCCGGCGCCAAAATTGCGCGGCGCATTCTTGGTCTGGCCCATGTCGAGGATATGGAATCGATCGGAGATTCCGACTGCCGAGCGCGCTGCGAGCGCCGTGCCCTGAACCTCGCTCGGCAGTTGATGTTGGGGCGTAATTCGATCACCTCGATCGCTGCGGTTCGCCAGTTGGCCGAAACCTGTGGCGAGGGTGACCTTTAAGGCGCCGGCCGAAAAGCAATCCGATGTGTGTTGACATTTGTGATCGATGGCGTCGATCTTACCAACGTAAGGAAAACCGGGGGACAACCTGGTCCTTTGGGTCAATTTGAACAGCCCGAAAGCTCACAGCCGTGTTGCAAACACCAAGGAGCCCAAATGTCTGATACCAAGAACAAAATTGAACAAGATCGCCGCGACTTCTTGCTAAGCGCCAGCGCGCTCGGCATAGCCGGCGCTTACATGGCCGCCGCAGGTTTGAATCCCGCGTTGGCCGACGAACTGACGAAATCGGACAAACCATTGAAGGCAGCGTTCTCAAACGCCGGCCTGCAGGCGACGTGGTGCGCCCAAGGTAAGCAGGCCGCAGAGGCCTGGGGCAAGCTGATGAACGTTGAAGTCACCTGGTTCGACGGCCAGCTCGACGCCGTCAAGCAGCGCGCAGCCATCGACAACATGGCCTCGCAGAGATGGGACTTCGTCGCCATCCAGGCTTTTGGCATCGGCACGCTGGTGGATCCTGTCAATAAGATGATCGACGCCGGCATTCCAGTAATCGACCTCGACACGCTTATCGCTCCGCTGGATACGATCAACGTGCATACGATGCTGGCGCCGGACAACATCTTCATGGGCGCTTCGGTGACCCAGCAGATGGCCGATGCGATGGGCGGCGAGGGGACGATCATCATGACCCAGGGTGCCCTAGGTCATTCGGGGGCCCAGGGCCGCGCTAAGGGTTTCGAGAAGATCATGAAGAACTATCCAAAAATCCAGGTGCTGAACACCGATCCCGCCGACTGGGACGTCACCAAGGTCGCGCGTATCTGGGATACGCATCTGACCAAGTATCCCGACATCAAAGCCGCCTTCTTCCACAACGACGACATGGCACTGGCTGCCGCCAACGTCATGAAGGCGCGCGGAAAGACCGGCATCATCATCGGTGGTGTCGATGCCATGCCGCCAGCGCTGGAAGCCGTCATGGATGGCCGCATGCTGGCGACCGTGCGCAACCCGTCCTGCCGTATTCATGGCTGGGCTGTTGCGGCGGGTGTTGCCGCTGTCGTCAGTGGCGAAAAGACCGGGAAAGGCATCCCCAAGAATATCGTCACTGACGGTCCGGTCATCACCAAGGAGACCGCTCCGGGCATCGCCTGGATGGAGCGACACTTTCTGATCTAGGGTTTGGAATGAGTAGGGGCGGGACTCTTCGGCCCCGCCCTGCTTGCTTCTCGCTTTTTCAAGGGAGGAGAGGCCACGGTCGAATATCGACGTCGCTGCGGCCCCAATCGGAATGCTCATGCAATGATTCCGCCCGAAACCGCTCACGCAGGCAGCGCCTCGCCGCTGCTGGAACTCAAAAACGTTTCAAAAAGCTTTGGCGGCGTTTCCGCCTTGCGTGATGTGGATTTCGACGTGGCGCGCGGCGAGATTCATGGCCTGGTTGGCGAGAACGGCGCTGGAAAATCGACGCTGATGAAGATCATCGCCGGCATGCATCATGATTTTCAGGGTCAGATGCTGATCGAAGGCCGCGAGGTGCGGTTTCGCAACCCGCATGACTCGCTCGCCCTCGGTATCGGCATGGTGCATCAGGAGCTGTCCGTTGCGCCAGATCTGACGGTTGCGGAGAATGTGTTTCTCGGCACGCAGCCGACCATGTGGCGCGGCGTGATCGATTGGGCGGGCATGGCGAAAGCCGCGCGGAAGCAAATCGCCAGTCTCGGTCTCGACATTGATCCGCGCACGCGCATGGGTTCGCTTCCGGTTGGGATCCAACAGTTGGTCGAACTCAGCCGAGTGTTGTTTTCCGGTGCACGCATCATCATTCTCGACGAGCCTACATCGGCGCTGTCGCCGCCAGAAGTTGACAGGCTATTCAGGATTCTGCGCCATCTTCGCAAGGAACGACGGAGCCTGATCTTCATCTCGCACTTTCTGGAAGACGTGCTCGCCATCTCGGACCGTGTCACCGTCTTTCGCAATGGTCGAAACGTGGCGACGGTCGATGCTGCGGCAACCAGCAAGGATCAACTTATCTCGCAGATGATTGGCCGCGGGGCCAAGGAACTGTCGGCTGGCGAGAGTGCCGAGCTAACCGGCAGTGGATCGAAGCCGGTTGTATTAGCGGCGCAGAAATTGAGCCAGGGCAGCTTGCTCAAGGATGTGACGTTCGATGCGCGCGCCGGCGAAATCTTGGGCATCTATGGCTTCATGGGTTGTGGTCAGATCGAGCTTGCGCGGTGTCTGTTCGGTAAGCTCCCGCCGGATAGCGGCACGGTCATGCTCCAGGGTAATCTTCTGCCGCTTACCTCAACGGTCGCGGCGCGTCAGGCCGGTATCGCCTATGTGCCCGAGAACCGGCGCATGATGCTGTTTCCTACTGAACCGATGTACAAGAACATCTCAATTTCGATCCTGCAAGGTATCCACCGGCTTTGGCTCAAGCCGCAGGCCGAACGCGATATCGCCCAGAGGCACATTTCGGATCTGCAGATTCGTCCGGCTAACGTCGAAATGCGGGTAGGGCAACTTTCGGGCGGCAATCAGCAGAAGGTGGCCTTGGCGAAATGGCTAACCGATAAACCCAAGGTACTCATCCTGTCCGAGCCGACGCGCGGCATCGACGTCGGCGCAAAGGAGGACGTGATCCGCATCATCAGGGCGTTGCGCGACCAAGGGGTTGCTGTCGTCGTGCTGTCGACTGAGCCCGAAACCATCCTGACTCTAGCCGATCGTGTCGTCGTCATGAAGCGCGGGCGCGTGGTGAAGGCGTTCGAAGAGGGGCACGTGGAGAAGGCGGATCTGCTGGCTGCTGCGTGAGGAGAGAGCTGGGTGGTGAACCGATGCGATATGGAGAAGAAACGCGAACATGACTGACGCTGCGAAGCCAGCCGGCAAGCCTTTCGATCCGGCGCATTTCCTGCGCAATCAATTGCGCAATATCGCGCCGTTGATCACGTTGATCGCGCTGTTCGTGTTCTTCTCCGTGGCCAGCCCGTCCTTCATGACCCTCGACAACCTTGCTAATATTCTAGCCCAAGTTTCGCTGACCTCGATCATTGCCGTGGGCCTTACGTTCGTCATTCTCACCGGCGAAATCGATCTCTCGGTTGCTGCCGTCGCCAATGCCATCGGCATCGTCATGGCATTCCTCACGCTGCAGCCGGACTACGCAAACATTCAGAACCTGCCGATGCCCGGCCCGGTCGCGGTGATCGTGGCACTGATCGCATGCGGCTTGCTCGGCCTGGTCACGGCGTTCGGCGTCACACGCATCGGCATTCCATCCTTCATCATGACGCTCGCCATGATGCAGATCGCCGCCGGAATTTCAGCCATGCTGGTGCGGGGTCAGATTGCCTACAAATTTCCCGTGATCATCCAGGTGCTTGGCTCTGGCAAATATTTCGGCCTACGCTGGCTGATCGTCGTCGCCGTGCTGGTGCTCCTGATTGCGCATCTCGTTCTCACCTATACGCGCTTCGGCCGCTATGTGTACATGACCGGCGGTAACCGCGATGCTGCCGAATATTCGGGGGTCAACGTAAAGTTTATCATTGGTGCGGTGCTGGTGATCTCGGCAATGCTCAGCGGTTTTGCCGGCATGCTTGGTGTCGCCTACTTCGGCAGCGCCCAGCAGAACCAATTTGACACATTCTTGCTAGACGCAATTGCTGCTGTTGTGGTCGGCGGTACCAGCCTGTTCGGCGGGCGTGGAGGAATCGGAAACACCATCATCGGTCTATTGGTGCTCGGGGTGCTCAACAACGGGCTCGACCACGTCAATATCGACAGTTTCCTAAAGATTCTGATCCGCGGCCTGATTCTGCTGATCGCGCTGATCATCAACGTCTACGCGCAGAAGATGCGCGATTCGAGCGCGGCGACGGAATGAGGAAGTCTTGACGCACCCGTGCAATACAAGAAGTCGACTCGAGATGTTTCGGCCATATTTGTGGTAAAGCAATTATTTCCCGCTACGGCGGGACACAGAACTGGTGCACACGACGTCACAATAAGCACCTGATTTTTCGTTGGTTTTTCTCGCGATGCGGCAATCCCTCCCTCTCCGCCAGTAAGTCTCTCTGGTATGGCCCAATAAAATGTTAGTGGCGCAATTCTGCCGTTACTTCCGCCAGTTAGCGCCTGCAGTTACGCGACTTGGCTACTGAGAGAGCAGATTTTTCAGACTTTGCGCGTTCAATGTCGTTGGTTTCTCAGAACGCGACTTTGCCAGTGGCTTTCTCTGCGAGCGATGGTGCTGATTGCAGCTTGAGCGTGGCACAGCCATCGCATTCGTATTCCGAAAGGCAGCTGCAGCCTCGAGTGTCGCAGTTCGTTAGCGCTAGCATGTTGGCCGCTCTCAAGGTAGCTCCGTAAGTAGATGCGCAATCCCATCATCGTGCAAAAATACGGCGGCGCCTGTCTTGAAACACCGGCAAAAATCCGCGCGGTCGCGAGCAGTCTCGCCGAATTGCACAGCCGTGGTCATCGTGTCGTGGCGATCGTTTCAGCAATGGGTAAGGCCACCGACGAACTTGTTAAAATGGCTTATCAAGTGAGCGCGCATCCCAATCGCCGTGAACTCGATATGTTGTTAACCACCGGTGAGCGGATCAGCATGTCTTTAGTGAGTATGGCGCTGTCTGATCTCGGCGTGCCGGCGATTAGTTTTACCGGCAGTCAAGCCGGAGTGATGACCGACGAATCCCATTCCTCCGCGCGCATTTTAGATGTGCGGCCCATTCGCGTGCGCGAAGAACTCGATCGTGGACGCATCGTGGTTTTAGCGGGCTTTCAAGGCGTGAATCCGCTGACCAGGGAAATTACCACGCTGGGGCGGGGCGGCAGCGATACCACTGCAGTCGCGATGGCCGCGGCGCTCAAAGCCGGGTGCTGTGAGATTATCAAAGAGGTCGACGGAGTTTGCTCAGCCGATCCGCACATCGTGGCGAATTCAAAACCCTTGCGTCAAGTGGATTTTGCATCGTTATCCGAAATGTGTTTTTGGGGCGCCAAGGTTTTGCATTTTCGCAGTGTGGAGCTGGCACAAACCCAAAACGTGCCTTTGGTAATAAAGAAATCGGGCGGCGCTGAACACAGCACGCAAGTGATCAAAGAGGTTATGGGAATGGAAAGCGGAAAAGTGTTGGCCGTCAACTCGATCGCTCGCATTGAACATGTGGAGATCGATTCGGCGGATCTCAATCAAGGGTTTGAGAAGTTCGCACGGCATCTCAAACAAAACGGTTTATCGTGGCCGCAACTCCTCGCCTCGGCTTTCACCGGCGGAATAACGCGCATTATGATGACTTGCGATTCGGAATCGCTCGACACTTTGCTGCGCACGCTGGAAAATAGCAAAGATTTGCGCAAACAGCGTGAGACGTTAAGTTCAGTAAGCCTCACTTGCTTCGGCGGCGTTTCTTCAGACTTGCCATTTA